>NZ_LGDO01000001.1:0-175259 GCF_001279805.1 Streptomyces sp. XY431 | reverse complement strand
CCCACCGCCCCCGACCGTCGCCAGGGCCCAGGAGCCGTCCGATGAACCCCACCCCCGCCCCGTCCCCGGTCCGGCTGCTGGTCTGCGACGACCACGCGGTGGTCCGGGCCGGTCTGCTCGCCCTGCTGGCCAGCGCCGGCGACATCGAGGTGGTCGGCGAGGCGAGCAGCGGCGAGGAGGCGGTCGACCTCGCGGCCCGACTGGCCCCGCAGGTGGTGCTGATGGACCTCCAGCTCGGCGACGGCATCGACGGGGTGGAGGCCACCCGGAGGATCACCGCCGCTCCCGAGGCACCGCACGTCCTGGTGCTGACCACGTACGACACCGATGCCGACATCACCCGGGCGATCGGCGCGGGCGCGACCGGCTACCTGCTGAAGGCCGAACGGCCGGAGGAGCTGTTCGCCGCCGTGCACTCGGCCGCCCAGGGCCGCACGGTGCTCTCACCGCCGGTCGCCTCCCGGGTGATGGCGCAGATGCGGTCCCCGGCACCGCAGCTCACCGAGCGCGAGACGGAGATCCTCGCCCAGCTCGCCCAGGGGCTCGGCAACCGGGAGATCGCCCGGGCGCTGTTCATCAGCGAGGCGACGGTGAAGACCCACCTGGGCCGGATCTACGACAAGCTGGGCGTCGACACCCGCGCGGGCGCGGTGGCGGTCGCCAAGGAACGCCGTCTGCTGCGCTGACGGCAGCAAATACCGACATTCCGTTCGGAATATCGGATTCCGAACGGGCGGCCCGTCGTGCACCGGCCGGAATCCTCCGGCACCCGAACGACCGATCCCACCAGCCGCTTCCGCTTGCCCCCGGCCACCCCTTGCCAACCGGACGGACATCCCCGATTGTGGATGTTTCATGGATTCGAGGTATTGACAAACCAACCAAGCGGTTTGTTACGGTAACGATCAACGACGCCCCACAACAAAGGGGGCCTGCCGGGCCTGTGCGGAACGCTCTCGCCGGAGAGCGGTGCCAGGGGGGACGGTGGAGTCCGGGGTGGTCGGGGGGAGCGGCGAACAGCCGCGCGTGACGCGGCGCGGAGCGGGTCCGGGGGGACTCGCTCCGCGCCTCCCTGCTTTCCGGGCCCCTGTCGCCGCCCCTTTGCCGCCGCCTCCCTTGTCGCCGCCCTTCTTGCCGCCCCTTTTTGCCGCGCTCACCACCGTCCGCACTTCACACCCCTCCAGGTAAACTGCACCGGGTAGTGCAACACGCCGAGGAGGGGACCCGCCCGATGAGCACAGCGAACCCGGCAGCGACCACCGGCTCACGCCGCATGCCCGAGAAGCGCCGGGCCATCGCCCGCGCGGCGAGCACGGTGTTCGGCCGCGAGGGCTACACCCGGGCCAGCGTCGACGCCATCGCCTCCGAGGCCGGCGTGTCCAAGCGCACCATCTACAACCACTTCGGCGACAAGGAGAAGCTCTTCCTCTCCGTCGCCCTGGAGACCGCCGGCGAACTCACCGAGATCATCGCCGGCCTGGCCGACCGCCATCTGCACAAGATCGTCGACCTGGAGGCCGACCTCACCGCCTTCGCCGTCGACCGCGCCAAGGCCGTGCTCGCCGCCGGCGAGCACTACGCCCTCGGCCGCACCATCCGCGCCGAAGCCGGCAACATCCCGCCCGACGTCCTCGCCGCCTGGCTCGCCGCCGGCCCACTCGCCTCCCAGCGGGACCTCGCCGACCACCTCACCCGCCTCGCCTCCCAGCACCTGCTCGCCCTCGACGACCCCGACCTCGCCGCCACCCACTTCACCCTGCTCACCTTCAGCGGCGCGGCCGACCAGTCCTTCTACGGCGCCGTCCCCATCTCCGACGCCGCCCTCCGGGCCACCGTCACCACCGGAGTCCAGGCCTTCCTCCGTCTCTACCCCCGCCCCTGAGCCCGCCCCTCGTCCCGCCCTTCACCTCGCCCCGACCGGCTCGCGCGCGGCAGGACCGCCGAGGAGTCCACCCCTCGGCGCGATACGTTGGCAGTTCCGATTCCAAGATCGGCGACGGCGGCCGCAGAGGTCTCGAACCGGAAGGGCTGGGAGGCAGTGTGGTCGAGGACCTGAAGCACTGGATTCGCGTACCGGTGGGGCCCGACGCGGCCCGGTGGGCCACCCGCGGACGGTGCCGGCGGGTCCTGCTGATCGTCCACAACGTGACGGCGGCGACGCGGCTGATCGATGTGCTTCCACTGTTCCGCGACGACCTGCGGCTCCAGGTGCTGGCGACCTGCACCGGCTCGTCGCCGTTCCAATCGGGCGTGGCGGAGCTGCTGGCGTCAACGGGCGTCCCGGTCCTGCCCTGGGAGCAGGCCCTCTCGACTCCGGTGGACCTGGCGATATCGGCGAGCTTCGGCGGCCAACTCGGCGATATCAAAGGCAAGTTGACAGTTCTCTCGCACGGCGTCGGATACAATAAGACGCTGACAGCGCCGGACGCCGGACGCCGGACGCCGGACGCCGGACGCCGGACGCCGGACGCCGTGTTCGGGCTCGGACCGGAGTGGATCCTCACCACCGGAGGCGCCCCGATCGCGGACGCCATGGTCTTCTCCCACCCCGAGCAGATCGACCGGCTCGCCAAGTCCTGCCCCGAGGCCGTGCCGACCGCCGTACTGGCCGGCGACCCCTGCTTCGACCGCATCCTCGCCGCCCGGCACCACCGGGACCGGTACCGGCGGGCCCTCGGGGTGCATCCCGGGCAGCGCCTCGTCCTGCTGAACTCCACCTGGAACCCGACCTCGCTCTTCGGTGACTCCGGCCCCGAGGACGTCCTCCCGCTCCTGCTGCCCCGGCTGACCTCCGAACTCCCCGCCGACGAGTACCGGGTGGCGGCCGTCCTCCACCCGAACATCTGGCACGGCCACGGCCCCGGCCAGATCCGCCTCTGGCTGGACAGGGCCCGTCGGGCCGGGCTCGCCCTGGTCGACCCGCTCGAAGGCTGGCGCCAGGCCCTGATCGCCGCGGACGTGGTCCTGGGCGACTTCGGTTCGGTCAGCTACTACGCCGCCGCCTGCGGCACACCCGTACTGCTGGGCGCCGCCGACCCGGAGGCCCTCGGGACGGAGTCACCCGTCGCGGCGTTCGTCCGTTCCGCGCCCCGACTCGATCCGTACAGGGCGCTGCCGCCCCAGTTGGACAGGCTGCTCACCGAACACCGCCCCCTCGACGGGCCGAACGAGCTGACCAGCTCGGCACCGGGGCGCTCCGCCGCCCTGCTGCGCAGCCTCTTCTACGAGTTGATCGGCATCACCGAGCCGGCTGCCCCGGCCGTGCTCGACCCGTTGCCGCTGCCGCCGTACGAACCGCCGCTCCGCACCGCGCCCCTGCGCGTGCTCACCCGCACCACCGCGGACGGCACCATCGCCGTGCTGCGCTTCGCCGAGCCCCGGTACGAACCGGACGACGCCGAGGGCGAGGGCCACCTCGCCGTGCACGAGGACACCCTCGATCCCGGTGCACTGGAGTCGGCCGACGTCGTCCTCCGGTACGGCGAGCCCGACGACCCCCGGTTCGGCTCGCCCCAGGAGTGGGCGGCCGAGGTGCTCGACCGGTACCGGTCTGCCTCACTCGCCGCCTACGTCACCGGCCCTCGCGAGTGCGAGGTGCTGCACCGCGGCGGACTGCGGTGCAGGCTGACCTCCGACACCGCCGGCGACCCGGCCGTGCACGCCTCGGCGCTGCTCGCACGGCTGCACACCGGCGCCGGGACCGTGGCACCGGCGCCCACCACCCTGACCGTCAGGACCGGCACCCGCCTGGCGCGGGTCCGCGTCACGGTTGATCGGGAAGGTGATCGGGAAGGTGATCGGGGAGGCACTGGGCGCGCAGCCCGGCCAGGTAGGTGAGATGGACCGTGGCGTTCTCCCGGCCCAGCAGCGCGGCAGCCTCGTCGATCAGTGGCAGCGCCCCGGTGCGGTCGGCCGTGTCGAGGTGGAGCTCGGCGAGATCCGTCAGCACCCGGGCGGTGTTGTAGCGCTCTCCGCTGTCGCGGAAGAACTCCCTTGCCCTGGCGAGCCGTTGCTCCGCCTCGTCGAACCGGCCGAGGCCCCTCAGCGCCCGCCCGCGGTGCCGGTGCAGCAGCGCGCGGGCCCGCGGTACATCGGCGGCGCCGTCGTCGGCCGGGCCGATCCGGTCCAGCAGCCCGTCCGCCTCCTCGAAGCACTCCAGGGCAGGCCCGAACCGCCACTGCCGCAGCCGCAGCAGTCCCAGCGACTCGACCGCCGTCGCCCGGCCACGCGCGTGCCCGGCCCGGGCCTCGTCCTCCGCGGCCGTCAGCAGCTCGCGCTCCGCCTCCTCGTCCTGCCGCAACTCCATCAGGGCGAAGGCGAGTTGGATGTGCATCCGGCCGGCCGTCCGGGTCCCCGGGCAGTGCCGACCGGCCGTACGGGCCCCGGCCCGCAGCGCGGGCAGCAGCACATCGTGGCAGCCGGCCTTCAACTGCACGGCCCAGAGCGCCTCGACGGTCTGGCAGACGGTGTCGGAGCGGCCGAACTCCTCGGCGGCGAGCACGGCTTCCACCAGGTTGCCCGCCTCGGCGACCAGCGCGGCGACCGCCGCGCCCTCGTCCTCGTACGGCCCCGGACCCAGCTCGGCGTACAGCGGGCCGAGGTGCCAACGTTCCTTCAGCGCCGCGTAGTCGGCGCGGACGGCGAACCGCAGGTACCAGTCCGCGGCGCGGGCCACGGCCGCGGCGCACCCCGCCAGGCCGTCCTCGCGGGCCGCGGCCTCCTCCGCGTGCGCACGCACCGCCGGCCGGTACCGGTAGCGACCGTCGCCGGTGCTCTCCAGCAACTGGAGCTCCGCCAGTTCGGCCAGCGCCCGCTCCGCGTCGTCCTCCGGGACCTCGGCCGTCACCGCCACCACGGCCGCGCCCAGCGAGGGCCACGGCCGCAGCGACCCGAGCCGGTAGACCCGCGCCGCCTCCGCCCCGAGCCGCCGGTAGGCCTCCTCGGCGACGGCCCGCACCGGCGGCAGGGGACTCCCTGCCGGCAGGGGATCGGCCGGATCACCGCCGCCGACCTCCCCCGTCGCCAAGTACGGAGCCATGGCTCGCAGCGCGAACGGGGAGCCGGCGCACCGCTCCAGCACCGAGGGAAGCGTGGCGCGGGCCGTCACCATGGCGGACCGTCCCGCCAGCTCGGCCAGCAGCCGCTTGGCGTCCTTGTCGGACAGCGGACCGACGGAGACGGTGACCGCGTCCAACCCGGTGAGCGGACGACGGGCGACGATCAGGGTGAACACGCCGGGCGCCGCCGTGATCAGCGGACCGACCTGGGCCGCCGACTGCGCGTGGTCGAGCACCACCAGCAGCCGCCGGCCGGACAGCAGGGAGCGGAAGCGGTCGACCCGGTCCTCCACGGCGGGCGGCACGTACTCCGCCGGCACCCCCAGGCGCAGCAGGAAATGCCGCAGGACCGTCGCGGCCGTCGGGGCGGTGCTCACCGAACCGCCCCGGAGGTCCATGTACAAGGTCCCGTCCGGGAACCGGCCCGCCTCGCGGCCGCCCCAGTGGAAGGCCAGCGCACTGGTACCGATTCCCGCCGGACCGTGCAGCACGGCCACCTTCGGCAGACCGTCGGGCTTGCGGTCCGCCTCCCGGTCCAGCAGCGCCAGCGGGCCCTTCCGGTCGGTGAAGAAGCGCGCCGAGGCCGGCAGCAGCCGCGGCACCCCGTGCGCCGCCGCCCCACCGGCGCCTCGCCCACTCATCACAGCGGCGAGCGCCCTCGCCTGCTCGGGGCTGCGCTGCGCCTCCGCCACGAGCAGCCCCGCCACCGACTCCCGCTCGGCCTGCCCCACCGGCGCCGGCACCTCACGCCCCACCACCCGGGCCACCAGCCCGCCCACCGTCTCCCAGGCCCGCTTCCCCGCCTCGTTGGCCATCCCCGCACCGGCCGCGCCCAGGAAAGCCGTCACCATCGACAACGACAACGGATCCACCGCACCCACCCCCCGGTCCTCCGTGAGGCAGAGGTTCTCCAATGCCCCGACCTGTTGCATCCGGCCCAACGGTAGCCTGCCGACGCACACCGCCGAAGGACCTTCAACTGCCACCGCAGCGGAGCGGATCCGGGCCTCCCCCACCACCCCGGCGGCGCTCTGCACGGGCCTCCCGGATCGGCTGCGGCCCACTCCTCCGGCCCCGTCGTGCGCCGGGCCGGAGACGGGGTCGAACCGGCCCGGACAACACGAAAGCCGCAGGTCAGTGACCTGCGGCTTTACCTATGGAGCGGGCGACGAGAATCGAACTCGCGCTATAAGCTTGGGAAGCTCATGTTCTACCATTAAACTACGCCCGCCTGACGAGTCGTCAGAGACGCTCGATCTGCCTTCACTGTACCCCATCCGTCCCGGTCGTTGCACAGGTGGCCGGAGGTCGTGGCGGAGCCGCGCGGGGTGGGGGCGGAGGCGTACTGTGTGGGCCGCGTGAGACTGCCCCGGCGGGTGGGTGCGGGCGGCGAGCCTTGGTGTGGAATGTCCGGAACTTCCCCTAATGTGACGCTGGTCCCGGGGGCTCCGCCGTTCGGGGCGACGAGTACGGGTGAGTACCGGGGTAAGGATGGGAAGGGGATCGATGGAGCAGCGCGCCGTCGTTCGTTGTGCCGAGGGGCACCTGTTCAGCACCACCACGTTCCCGATGCAGAATCTCGGGCCCGGCCGGCTGGGGCCGGGGCGGCTGATCCGGTGCCCGCAGTGCGGGCGGCTGAGGAGTTCGGTGCTGGCCGACGTACGGGAGCTGTCCGAGCCGCAACTGGCCCGGGCGCTGCGGCTGGAGGCCGCGGAGTTCCTCGCCTGACGAGGGCGGTCAGGGGAGAGATGTGACGGGTGCGGCCCCGGGCGATTCGTCCGGGGCCGCATCGTGCACGTAACCTCGAAGCGTGCTGCTCTCTGACAAGGACATCCGGGCCGAGATCGACAACGGCCGGGTGGTGATCGATCCGTTCGACCCCGCGATGGTCCAGCCGTCGAGCATCGACGTGCGACTGGACCGCTTCTTCAGGGTCTTCGAGAACCACCGCTACCCGCACATCGACCCCTCCGAGGAGCAGCCGGACCTGACCCGGCTGGTCGAGCCGGAGGGCGAGGACGCGTTCATCCTGCACCCGGGCGAGTTCGTGCTGGCGTCGACCTTCGAGGTCATCACGCTGCCCGACGACGTCGCCTCGCGGCTGGAGGGCAAGTCCAGCCTGGGCCGGCTCGGTCTGCTGACGCACTCCACGGCGGGCTTCATCGACCCCGGGTTCAGCGGGCACGTCACGCTGGAGCTGTCGAACGTCGCGACCCTGCCGATCAAGCTCTACCCGGGGATGAAGATCGGGCAGCTCTGCCTGTTCCGGCTCTCCTCGCCCTCGGAGCACCCGTACGGCTCGGAGCGCTACGGCTCGCGCTACCAGGGGCAGCGCGGCCCGACGCCGTCCCGTTCCTTCCTGAACTTCCACCGCTCCAAGGTCTGAGCAGCAACACGAGCAACGCAAGCGACACGAGCGGCGAGCAGGACGCGGGCGGCCACCCTGGACGGGGTGGCCGCCCGCCGCCGTGTCAGGCCCGCTTCGGGCGGGTGACGGCGACCAGCTCGCTGCCGTCCTCGGAGAGCCGCAGCTCGGTGCGGAGCTCGGCCAGCTCGCCCAGGTGGTGCAGATGGGTGCCGCCGCAGAAGATCCGCGCCGCGCCCTCGGGCAGCTCGCAGTGCCACTCGCGGCGGGCGGTCAGCTCCGGACCGGGGACGTCGATGCGCACCGGGGCGTCGGCGGCGACCCAGCCGGCCAGCCGGCGGTTGACGGCCTCGGTCAGCTCGGGGAGGGCGTCGGCGAGGGCCGGGAACTCCTCGGTGGCCTCGGCGGTGAAGCCCTTCTTGCGCAGCGACTTGCCGAGCCGGTAGGTGTCGGTGCTCGCCTCGGTGTCCATCACCGAGCTCGCCATGGCGAGGCTGTCGAAGTCCGGGTGGCCGAAGGCGTCGGTGCGGCCCGGGTCCTTGCGCCAGCGCGGTGCGAGCGCCTCGTTGAGGGCGAGGGCGAGCAGGTGGCAGCCGCTGTGGGAGGCGCTGAGCGCCCCGCGCCGGCCGGCGTCGACGGCAAGGGCGGCAATCCGGCCGACGATGTCACCCGGGTCGGTCGCGAGGACGTGCAGGACCAGCCAGGACCACTCCTCGTCGCCGCGCCGGACCGGGATGTCGGCGCCGACCAGCACCGGGCCGCCGTCCGGGCCGACCGCACCGGTGAGGCAGTCGACGACGGGAAGCCCGACGCCGTCCACGGTGAGCGTGCCGAGGTCGGCGGGCTGGTCGGGCCAGGTGTGGTCGAGCGGGTGGAACGGCGTCGCCCCGGTGACCACGGCGTACCGGCCGCCGTCCAGCGGGTGCACCGCGAGCACCGTCGACTCGCCGGTCACCGCCCCGGCCGGGAAGCTGACGTGCGTGGTGGGGAGGGTCATGCCTGGCTCCGTGCGGGTGAGGGTGGACTGGACAGGACGAACAGCGCGGCCCGGACGGGACGGCCCGGGCAACGGCAACGGGCCCCGCGAGGCGAGGCCCGTGCTCCATTGTCCCCGAGGTCCGGGGGCGCGCCCGGGAGGGGGACGGGGTCAGCCGAGGGTCGGCAGCTTGATCAGCACCAGCAGCGCCAGCAGCTGCAGCGCCGCCGCACCGGCCGCCTTGCCCCAGGGCAGGTCGTGCACCCGGCGGACCATGCTGGTCAGCAGGAAGGCGCAGAGCAGCCAGGTGGCCCAGCCGACCGCCTGGACCAGCAGGTTGTCGGCCGGCAGTACCAGCGCCAGCAGCAGCCGGGGCGCGTCCGTGACCCAGCCGATCAGCACGGCCAGGCCGACCGTGGACTGCCACGGGCCGTCGCCGCCGAACTGCCGGGCCAGCGCGTACGTGACCCCGCCGAGCATGGCGCCGGCCAGGGTGAAGCCGATCGCCGCCGCCAGCAGTGCGGTGAGCGCCACGGTGAAGGTCGAGTTGACCACGTCGTCGCGGGTCATGCCGAGGCCGAGCACGGCGAGGGCGCCGTACAGCAGGGAGACCGTGACGGCGGGCAGCCAGACCTGGTGGTCGCGGGTGCGGTCGAAGATCGCGGTGGGGGTGCGGAAGAGTCCGGTCAGCAGTTCGCGCCAGCTCGGCCTCGGCCCGGTGGCCTGGGGCGCGGACTGGCCGCCGGCCCGGTAGACGGCGACGTTGTCGTCGCCGTAACCCTGGGCCCGGCCCTGCTGCCCGTAGCCGTCGGGGTACGGCGGCTGCTCCGGAGCATAGGAGGACGGGTCGCCCGCGTACGGGTCGGCGCCGACCGGGAAGGCCCGGGTGTGCCCGGGCTGGTCGGCCGCGTACGGGTCCCGCTGCGGCCCGCCGTAGGGCTGCCCCGGCTGCCCCGGGTAGGGCTGCTGCCCTGCGTACGGGTCCCGCTGCCCGCCGTACGGGTCCTGCTGCGAGGCGTACGGGGAGCGGGGACCGGGACCGTACGGGTCCGTCGGGCCCTGCGGGGCGGACGGGCCGCCGGGGCCCTGCTGCGGGCCGGTGAAGTACTCCGGCCCGTCCGTCGGCCCGTACCCCCCGGGCGCCGCCTGCTGCTGCGGGGGCGCCGACCACCCGCCACGGGGGTCGGCGCCCTGACCGCTGTCGTATCGATTGCCAGCCACGTTCCGAAGGTACCCGCCCGGCGGGCGCCCCGGTGGCCGGGCACCGGACCGGTTCCGGTTTGCAGCGAGCCTGTTACTGCCGCGGGGTCACGGCGGGGCGCTACTGCCCCACGGCCACCTTCGGCCCGTGCACGGAGGCCGCGGCGCTGGTACCGGCCGGGCACCCGCCCGGGCCGGCCGAGGTGCGGACGGCGCCGACCGGCAGCAGGGTGCCGCAGGCGATCCGGATGCCGTTCGGCAGCTCGTTGTCGGACTCCACGATCGCGCCGTCACCGATCACCGCGCCGTCCAGCGCGGTGCGGTCGCCGATGGTCGCGAAGGCGCCCACGATCGAGTCCTTGACCAGGGTGTCGGCGCCGATGACGGCACCGGGCAGGATCACGCTGCCCTCGACGATGGCGCCGGCCTCGACCACCGCGCCCTCGGCGACCACGGTGCCGCCGCTGAGCACCGCGCCGTGCCGGACGGTCGAGCCGGGCAGCAGCAGGGCGTCGCCGGTCGGGCCGGGCACGGCGGGCGAGTCGACCTTGCCGAGCACGAGGTCGGCCGAGCCGCGGACGAAGGCGGCCGGGGTGCCGAGGTCGAGCCAGTACGAGGTGTCGACGACGCCGCGCAGCAGCGCCCCGGTGGCCAGCAGCTCGGGGAAGGTCTCGCGCTCGACGGAGACCTCGCGGCCGGTCGGGATGCGGTCGATCACGGAGCGGGTGAAGACGTAGCAGCCGGCGTTGATCTGGTCGGTGACGATCTGCTCCGGCGTCTCCGGCTTCTCCAGGAACTCCAGCACCCGGCCGTGCTCGTCGGTCGGGACGAGGCCGAAGGCGCGCGGGTCCTCGACCCGGGCGAGGTGCAGGGTGACATCGGCCCCGGCGGCCACGTGGCCGTCGCGCAGGGCGGCGATGTCGACGCCGGAGAGGATGTCGCCGTTGAAGACCAGGACCGGCTCGTCGGGGCCGCAGGTGAGCCCGGTGGCCGCGTTGCGGATGGCCCCGCCGGTGCCGAGCGGCTCGCGCTCGGTCAGGTAGACCAGCTCGATGCCGTAGGGGGTGCCGTCCTGGAAGTGGTCCTCGAAGACCTCGGCGAGGTAGGAGGTGGCGAGCACCACCCGGGTGACCCCGGCCGCCGCCGCGCGCGCCAGCTGGTGCGCGATGAACGGGACGCCTGCCACCGGCAGCATGGGCTTGGGGGTGTGGGTGGTCAGCGGACGCAGTCGCGTGCCCTTACCACCGACCAGCATGATCGCCTCGGTCATGGTCTGCGCTGTTCCCCTTGTGCTCTGTGCGGCCCGGCCCGGCGGGCCGATACCTCCGTCGGTGTGGTGTACGCCGTTCCGGGGGCCGGAACGGATCGACCGGCGCACGGCCGGTCCGGCGCCTACTGTATTTCCTTCTGACAGGAGCGCCGCCCGGTGGTCCTGACCTCGGTGCCCGGGACGGGACCGGGCGGCGGCTGGGAGAACCCGGAGCGGTCACCGGAAAAGCCCCGGGCGGTCACCGGAAAAGCCCGGCCCGGGCGGATGCCGGTGGCACCCCCCGGGCCGGGCGGTTGTTGCAGAACTGTCGAACAACCGGGCCGGTTCACGGCCCCTCGGGCGGGACGCCGCTCAGGCGTCGACCGTCTGCGGCTCCTCGGCCTCGGCCGGCGGGACCGCCTTGACCGAGTCGAGCAGCAGCTGGGCGACGTCGACGACCTTCAGGTGC
Source organism: Streptomyces sp. XY431 (assembly GCF_001279805.1). Lineage (NCBI taxonomy): Bacteria > Bacillati > Actinomycetota > Actinomycetes > Kitasatosporales > Streptomycetaceae > Streptomyces > Streptomyces sp. XY431. The sequence goes on along the minus strand of NZ_LGDO01000001.1, from coordinate 163,943 downwards.
TCCTTGGCCGCGCCCTCGTTCTTCTTGCCGTTCACCGAGTCGGAGAGCATCACCAGGCAGAACGGGCAGGCGGTGGAGACGATGTCCGGGTTGAGGGACAGCGCCTCGTCCACGCGCTCGGTGTTGATCCGCTTGCCGATGCGCTCCTCCATCCACATCCGCGCGCCGCCGGCGCCGCAGCAGAAGCCGCGCTCCTTGTGGCGGTGCATCTCCTGCTGGCGCAGACCGGGGACCTTGTCCATGATCTCGCGCGGCGGGCTGTAGACCTTGTTGTGCCGGCCCAGGTAGCAGGGGTCGTGGTACGTGATCAGGCCCTCGACCGGGTTGACCGGCACGAGCTTGCCCTCGTCGATGAGGTGCTGCAGCAGCTGGGTGTGGTGGATGACCTCGAAGTGGCCGCCCAGCTGCGGGTACTCGTTGGCGATGGTGTTGAAGCAGTGCGGGCAGGTCGCCACGATCCGCTTGACCGGGGCGTCCTCCAGCGCGGCGTTCAGGGTCTCGACGTTCTGCGCGCCGAGCATCTGGAAGAGGAACTCGTTGCCCAGGCGGCGGGCGGAGTCACCGGTGCAGGACTCCTCCTTGCCGAGGATCGCGAACTTCACGCCCGCGGTGTGCAGCAGCTCGGCGAAGGCCTTGGTGGTCTTCTTCGCCCGGTCCTCCAGGGCACCGGCGCAGCCCACCCAGTACAGGTACTCGACCTCGGCGGGGTCGATGTCCTCACCGATCACCGGCACCTCGATGCCGGTCTCCTTCTTGAGCTCCTTGACCCAGTCGAGGCGCGCCTTGGTGGCCATGCCCCAGGGGTTGCCCTTGTTCTCCAGGTTCTTGAGCATGGTGCCGGCCTCGGTGGGGAACGAGGACTCGATCATGACCTGGTAGCGGCGCATGTCGACGATGTGGTCGATGTGCTCGATGTCGACGGGGCACTGCTCGACGCAGGCGCCGCAGGTGGTGCAGGACCACAGCACGTCCGGGTCGATGACGCCGTTCTCCTCGGCGGTGCCGATCAGCGGGCGCTCGGCCTCGGCCAGGGCGGCCGCCGGGACGTCCGCCAGCTGCTCGGCGGTGGCCTTCTCCTCGCCCTCCATGTCCTTGCCGCCGCCGGCCAGGAGGTACGGGGCCTTGGCGAAGGCGTGCTCGCGCAGGCTCATGATCAGCAGCTTCGGCGAGAGCGGCTTGCCGGTGTTCCAGGCCGGGCACTGCGACTGGCAGCGGCCGCACTCGGTGCAGGTGGAGAAGTCGAGGATGCCCTTCCAGGAGAAGTGCTCGACCTGGGAGACGCCGAAGACGGCGTCGTCGGCCGGGTCCTCGAAGTCGATCGGCGCGCCGCCGCTGGTCATCGGGCGCAGTTCGCCGAGCGCGGTGGAGCCGTCCTCCGCGCGCTTGAAGTAGATGTTGAAGAAGGCCAGGAAGCGGTGCCAGGCGACGCCCATCGAGGGGTTGATGCCGATGGTGATCGCCCAGGCGAAGGAGGTGCAGATCTTCAGCATCGCGAAGATGTAGACCAGGTTCTCCAGGGTCCCGTGGGACAGGCCGCGGAAGGCCGCCACCAGCGGGTAGGAGATCAGGTACTTGGCCTCGTAGGAGCCGACGCCCTCCAGCGCGCCCTCCAGGCCGCGCAGGATCATGATGCACAGGCCGATGCCGAGGATCGTGTACTCGACGTAGAAGGCCTGCCAGGCGATCGAGCCGGCGAAGCGGGACTTGCGGCCCGCCCGGCCGGGCAGGCTCAGCAGGCGGATCACGATCAGGGCGGCGATGCCCAGCGTGGTGAAGGTGCCGACCAGCTCGGTGAACAGCTCGTACGGCAGCCAGCCGCCGAGCACCGGCAGCACGAACTCGGCGTCGAACAGCTGGAAGAACGCGGTGAGCAGGGTCAGGCCCAGGGTGAAGAAGCCGACCGCGACGAACCAGTGGGCGACGCCGACGATCCCCCAGCGGTTCATCCTGGTGTGGCCGACGAACTCGACGGCCACGGTCTTCACTCGCTGGGCGGGCTGCCCGAAGCGGGTGGCGTCCGGCTGGCCGGTCCGCACCACCCGGTAGATGTAAAGCGCCGCACGAGCGGCGAGCGCGGTGCCGACCACGAACGTGACCAGCGAGATGACGATCGCTGCTAGCTGCATCGGCTCTCCGTCTCCTGCGGCTTGCTTGTTGCGGGTGTGCAGTGTCTCCGGGGCAGTGTACTCGTCGGTAACTTCCTGGGCCGACGGCCCGGACATTACCGCCGGGCACCACTACTCCTGAAGATGCTCAAGGTATGGCGGCAGTCACGTGAGCGCACGCTCGGGGCACCCCCGGCCGTGTCCCGGCGGCATCCCGGCCGTGCCGCGGCAGCGGTCGGCTCAGCCCTCGGCTCACCAAAGTTGAGCGAGGCGGACTCATAGCTGTTGACGTGCCCCGGCCTGTCATGCATCCTTGAGCCCGTAAAGCTCAACTCTTCCGTGGAGGTATTTACGATGGCACGCGCGGTCGGCATCGACCTCGGCACGACGAACTCGGTCGTCAGCGTTCTGGAGGGTGGCGAGCCCACCGTCATCACGAACGCCGAGGGCGCGCGGACCACGCCGTCCGTCGTCGCCTTCGCCAAGAACGGCGAGGTGCTCGTCGGCGAGGTGGCCAAGCGCCAGGCGGTCACCAACGTGGACCGCACCATTCGCTCGGTCAAGCGCCACATGGGCACCAGCTGGAAGATCGGGCTGGACGGCAAGGACTTCAACCCGCAGCAGATCAGCGCCTTCATCCTGCAGAAGCTGAAGCGCGACGCCGAGTCCTACCTGGGCGAGACGGTCACCGACGCCGTCATCACCGTCCCGGCGTACTTCTCCGACTCCGAGCGCCAGGCGACCAAGGAGGCCGGTGAGATCGCGGGCCTCAACGTCCTGCGCATCGTCAACGAGCCGACCGCGGCCGCCCTGGCCTACGGCCTGGACAAGGACGACCAGACCATCCTGGTCTTCGACCTCGGCGGCGGCACCTTCGACGTCTCGCTGCTGGAGATCGGCGACGGGGTCGTCGAGGTGAAGGCCACCAACGGTGACAACCACCTCGGTGGCGACGACTGGGACCAGAAGGTCGTCGACCACCTGGTCAAGGTCTTCCAGGCCGGCCACGGTGTCGACCTGTCCAAGGACAAGATGGCCCTGCAGCGTCTGCGCGAGGCCTCCGAGAAGGCCAAGATCGAGCTGTCCTCGTCCTCCGAGACCTCGATCAACCTGCCCTACATCACGGCCTCCGCCGAGGGCCCGCTGCACCTGGACGAGAAGCTCACCCGGGCCCAGTTCCAGCAGCTCACCTCGGACCTGCTGGAGCGCTGCAAGGTCCCGTTCCACAACGTCATCAAGGACGCGGGCATCGCCCTCTCCGAGATCGACCACGTCGTCCTCGTCGGCGGCTCGACCCGGATGCCGGCCGTCGCCGAGCTCGTCCGCGAGCTGACCGGCGGCAAGGACGCCAACAAGGGCGTCAACCCGGACGAGGTCGTCGCCATCGGCGCCTCGCTCCAGGCCGGTGTCCTCAAGGGCGAGGTCAAGGACGTCCTGCTGCTCGACGTCACCCCGCTGTCCCTCGGCATCGAGACCAAGGGCGGCATCATGACCAAGCTGATCGAGCGCAACACCACGATCCCGACCAAGCGCTCCGAGATCTTCACCACGGCCGAGGACAACCAGCCGTCCGTGCAGATCCAGGTCTACCAGGGCGAGCGCGAGATCGCGGCGTACAACAAGAAGCTCGGCATGTTCGAGCTGACCGGCCTGCCGCCGGCCCCCCGCGGCCTGCCCCAGATCGAGGTCACCTTCGACATCGACGCCAACGGCATCATGCACGTCGGCGCGAAGGACCTCGGCACCGGCAAGGAGCAGAAGATGACCGTCACCGGCGGCTCCGCGCTGCCGAAGGACGACATCGAGCGCATGATGCGCGAGGCCGAGCAGTACGCGGAGGAGGACCACAAGCGCCGCGAGGCCGTGGAGACCCGCAACCAGGCCGAGCAGCTCGTGTACTCCACCGAGAAGTTCATCGCCGACAACTCCGACAAGCTCCCGGCCGACGTCAAGACCGAGGTCGAGACCGCCATCGGCGAGCTCAAGGAGGCCCTGAAGGGCGAGGACATCGCGGCGATCCGCGAGGCCTCGGAGAAGGTCTCCACCACCGCCCAGAAGCTCGGCCAGGCGCTCTACGCCAACGCCGACGCCGCCGGTGCGGCGGGCGCGGCCGGCGACGCCGGTGACGCCGGTGCCAAGGACGACGACGTCGTCGACGCCGAGATCGTGGACGACGAGAAGCCCAAGGGTGGTGCGGCATGACGGAGAAGCCGCAGGGTGCCGAGCCCGGCGACGACTCCGCCGCCGAGGAGGCCGTGATCAAGGCCGCCGAGGAGGCCGCCGCGGCCGGTGCCGAGGGCACCGACGCGGGCACCACCTCGGGGGACGCTGCGGCCAAGCAGCTCGCCGAGCGCACCGCCGATCTCCAGCGCCTCCAGGCCGAGTACCAGAACTACCGCAAGCGGGTCGAGCGCGATCGGCTGACGGTCCGCGAGATCGCCGTCTCCAACATCCTGGAGTCGCTGATCCCGGTCCTGGACGACATCGGCCGGGCCCGCGACCACGGCGAGGTGACGGGCGGCTTCAAGTCCGTCGCCGAGTCGCTGGAGACGGTCGTCGCCAAGCTGGGCCTGCAGCAGTTCGGCAAGGAGGGCGAGCCCTTCGACCCGACCATGCACGAGGCGCTGATGCACAGCTACTCCTCGGAGGTCACCGAGGACACCTGCGTCCAGATCCTCCAGCCCGGCTACCGGATCGGCGAGCGGATCATCCGCCCGGCGATGGTCGCGGTCGCGGAGCCCCAGCCGGGCACCCAGACCACGCCCGGCCCGGACGCCGACACCGCCAAGGGCGGGGAGAAGAAGGACCAGGCCGACGGTGGCTCGGACAGCTGACCACCGGTGACAGCTGACAACCCTTGCGCTGCGGAGTCGTACGCCGGCCAGTACGGCGGACGGCTCCGCAGCGCGCTGTCGAGGTTCCCCGGCACCACTGGCCGGGTTCCGACCGTTGACAGCACTGTGACGATGGACCTCGGGAGGTGGCGCCGGCCATGAGCGGCAAGGACTACGTGGAGAAGGACTACTACAAGGTCCTCGGCGTGCCGAAGGACGCCAGCGCCACAGAGATCAAGAAGACCTACCGCAAGCTGGCGCGCGAGTTCCACCCCGACGCCAACAAGGGCGACACCAAGGCCGAGGAGCGGTTCAAGGACATCTCCGAGGCGTACGACGTCCTCTCCGACGAGAAGCGCCGCAAGGAGTACGACGAGGCCCGCAGCCTCTTCGCCAACGGCGGCTTCCGGGCCGGCGGCCCCGGTGGCACCGGCAGCTACAGCTTCGACTTCGGCGACCTGTTCAGCGGCAGCCAGGGCGGCGGCGGCAGCGGCGGGATCGGCGACGTCTTCGGCGGCCTCTTCAACCGGGGCGGCCGGCAGGCCCAGCCGCGGCGCGGCTCCGACGTCGAGACCGAGGTGACGCTCTCCTTCGAGGAGGCCGTCGACGGCGCGACCGTCCCGCTGCGGATGACCAGCCAGGCCCCCTGCCGCCTCTGCAACGGCACCGGCGCCAAGTCCGGCACCACCCCGCGGGTCTGCCCGACCTGCGTCGGCTCCGGCACCGTGAGCCGGGGCCAGGGCGCCTTCGCGCTCTCCGAGCCCTGCCGGGACTGCCGCGGCCGCGGCATGATCGTCGACGACCCGTGCACCGACTGCCACGGCAGCGGCCGGGCCAGCTCCGCCCGCACCATGCAGGTCCGGATCCCGGCCGGCGTCCAGGACGCCCAGCGGATCCGGCTCAAGGGCAAGGGCGCCCAGGGCGAGCGCGGCGGCCAGCCCGGCGACCTCTACGTCACCGTGCACGTCGATTCGCACCCCGTCTTCGGGCGCAAGGCCGACAACCTGACCGTGACCGTCCCGGTCACCTTCCCCGAGGCCGCCCTCGGCGGCACCATCGAGGTGCCGACCCTGAACGGCCCGTCGGTGAAGCTCAAGCTGCCCCCGGGCAGTGCCAACGGCCTGACCCTGCGGGCCCGCGGCAAGGGCGCCACCCGCAAGGACGGCACCCGCGGCGACCTGCTGGTCACCGTGGAGGTCGTGGTGCCCCAGACCGTCACCGGCGACGCGCTGACCGCACTGGAGCAGTACCGCGAGGCGACCGCCTCCGACGACCCACGAGCCGCCCTGTTCAGAGCGGCGAAGGGAGCGTGACGACCAGATGATCCCCGACGAACCCATCGGACCCGGCCTCGGTGACGGCCTGCCCGGTGGCGGCGCCCGCCGCACCACGCGCCGGAGCGCCCCGCAGCCCCAGTACGTGCTCACCGAGGAGACCCCGGTCTACGTGATCTCGGTGGCCGCCGAGCTCTCCGGTCTGCACCCGCAGACCCTCCGCCAGTACGACCGGCTCGGCCTGGTCTGCCCCGACCGCACCGCCGGCCGGGGCCGCCGCTACTCCGCGCGCGACATCCAGCAGTTGCGCGAGGTCCAGCGGCTCTCCCAGGACGAGGGCATCAACCTGGCCGGCATCAAGCGGATCATCGAGCTGGAGAACCAGGTCACCGCCCTCCAGTCCCGCATCGCCGAACTGGCCGACGCCCTGGAGGGCGCGGCCACCGCGCTCCAGCAGCGCGAGGCCACCATCCACGCCTCCTACCGCCGCGACCTGGTCCCCTACCAGCCGCCCACCCCGCACTCCAGCGCCCTCGTGGTCTGGCGCCCCAAGCGCTGACCCCTCGCACGACGGCCGCCCGCCGCCGGTTTCCCTCTGGTCGGGGGGTGCCGGCGGCGCGGCGTTTGGTGAGAGAGTGCTCGATGCGGGCAACAGCAGATCGAAAACACCGATGCCGGCCCTCGAAGGCTCTGTCCAAGATCCCCGTCGAAGTCGGAGCCCCGGCTTCACACAGCCCTATCCGACACCAGGGAGCCGCAGATGAGCGAGACGGCCGATCCCGGACTCACCTCAGGCGGTCTCGGCGTCCTTTCGGATAATGCCCGCAAGCTGTATCTCGACATCCTGCACACCCACGGTCGCCTGCTGCCCGAAAACCGGGATGCCACCGACGCCGAGTACCTTCAGGAGCTTCTCGACATCGGCCTGCTGGTACCGGACACGGACGATCCGAACGTCCTCGTGGCCGTGGACCCCCAGCAGCTTTCGTCCGGGCTCATCGCTTCCTGGCAGCGCAAGGCCCTCGACCTGCTCTCCCGGGCCGAGGCACTGCCGATCGACCTGAAGGACCTGACCGAGGCTTTCCACACGCCGAAGCAGACCGGCGGCAGCATCGAGTACGTGCGCGGAAAAGTGCTGATCAACCAACGGCTGGGCCAGCTGACCACCAGCTGCACCGAGGAGTTCCTGGCCGCGCAGCCGGGCGGTCCTCGCCCGCCGGAGGCCCTTGCCAGCAGTCGGGACCGGGATCTGGCCCTCCTCCAGAGAGGCGCCACGTTCCGGACGATCTACCACCCGAGCACCCGCTACCACCCGGCCACCAGGGACTACGTCCTGGCGATCACGGACGCGGGCGGGCAGGTCCGCACGCTGGACGAGCCGTACACGCGACTCATCGTCGTCGATCGGCGTACCGCCATCATTCCTGTCGCCGACGACCTGAATGTGGCCGCGTTCATTCACGACAGGGCGATCATCAGCTACCTGGTCTCCGAGATCTTCGAGCGCAACTGGAACCGCGCACTCGAATTCGACGGCGCCCGGGCGGTACCCCAGGAAGTCATCTCACGCCTGCGACAGACGATCATCGATCTGCTGCTGAAGGGCACCAGTCATCGCGTCATAGCCAGAAGCCTCGGTATCAGCGAACGCACCCTGGCACGTCACATAGCGGACATGCGTGAGGACTACAAGGTCGATTCACTGTTCCAGCTCGGATACGTGCTGGCCCGGAACCCCCAGCACGGTCACCCCGAGAGCCGACCGGACGGGCTGGACGAGGCGACCGACTGACCCGACGAGCCCTCCGACGGAGCGGCTCAGGTCCAGTTGCTGTCGCTGTCCGTCAGTGCAACCGTCCGCAGCTCCGAGGACGCGGGGCTGTGCGACGCGGGCCGGTGGCCGGAAGCTGCCGAGACAATCTGGCTGCTCGCGGTCAATACTGCTACAACGGCAGCGATCGAAGCCGCCACAATGCGAACGTGCCGGCGCAGGCGAAGCATGCGATCACGCCTTCCTGAGTAGTCGCAGGGTATCGAGCAATGGGAACAGCTGAGCAATCGACCACATAATGCCCCAGCTCGAACGCGCGCGCCACATCCCCCCTTCACAGAAGTGCGTCATCTCCATGCCAGGCAGTCAGATGACACCTCCAAGCAGTGGACTCGGCCGCCCCGAACGATGGACGATCAGTTCGCTCCCGATGGTCCCGGCAAGCTCACCACACTTGCCGATGTACCTTCAATTCACCATTCGGCCCCGCACCTCGAGCGGAGACCGCAGCCACGCCGATCGGAACCCCTGACCCAACCCTGCCGGACCTGGTGAACCCGATCAGCCACTCCCCGGAGTCGACATGACTGAGCCCTACCTGCGTCACCACGACAGCCAGGCCCACGAGGGTCGGCGTGCACGAGTCTTCCTGGCCGCGCCGCTGATGCGGCTGACCGGGCCGGCGGACAGTGTGGTGACGCTCGCCAGCCGGACGCGGCTGACGACCCTCCGCACCACCCTTCTTCGCAGTGGCGCCGCCGTCTACAGCGCCCACCACAGCGACGCCTGGACCGTGGCCGGCCGCGCCCCCGAGCCGCGGGTGCCGTCGGACTTCCGCGCGCTGCAGTCCGCGGACCTGGTCTTCGCCTACGTCGGCGCGCCGCTCTCCGCCGGCGTCAGCCTGGAGCTGGGCTGGGCGTCCGCGCTGCGCAAGCCGATCGTCCTGCTGGTGGACGAAGCCATCACCCACAACCCGCTGATCGCCACCATCGAGCAGGTCGCCCCCGTCCTGCCGCTGGTCTTCGACGACACCTGGTCCCAGGAGGCGCTCCACCACACGGTGGAGACCGCCCTCGACTGGGCCGGCATGGCGCTCTCCCTGCGCGAGGGCTTCTGGACCGCCCCCGGCGAGCAGTTCACCGTCCCCCGGCAGCAGCCCCCGGCCGTCGGCCCGACCGGCTACTGGCCCACCGGCGCGGCCACCGGCTGACCGCGGGTCAGGCACCGGACTCCCCCGTCCGGGCTCCCCGCATCTGCCAGCCGAGCTGGAACAGCGTCTCGGCGTCGTACAGCTCCCGCAGCCGGGCGATGTGCGCCGCCACCGTCCGCTCGCTCAGTCCCAGCCGCGAGGCGATCGCCCGCTGGGTGAGGCCCTGGGCGAGCAGGCGGCCGACCTGGTCCTGCGCCGAGTTCGCGCTCTCGGCCGAACCAGCCGAGAGCGCGGCCCAGTTGACGCCCTCGGCCTGCTGCCAGTGCTGCTCGAACACGTCGACCAGGAACGCCACCGTGGCGGGATCCTCCACGACGGCCGCACTGGAGTTGTCCGCCGCCGCGGGGATGACCGCCACCAGCCGGTCGAAGACCAGCATCCGCTTGAACGGCACGGCCGGCACCCGTACCGCGCAGCCGAGCCGGGTGGCCTCGGCCGCGTAGTCGACCGTCGGGCCGTCCAGGCGGGCCGCCGGTTCGTACAGGGTCCGCATCGAACCACCGCGCTCGAGGTAGCGGCGGGCGCGGTCGAGCGAGTCGGGCAGCAGGGCGACCGGCCGGGCGCCGCCTGGCTGGGCGGTCAGACCCTCGTTCCGGTACTCCTGGGAGAACCGTTCGATCTCGTGCCGGATCTCCTCCATGTCCGTCAGGTAGCGGACGCCGACCGGCCGGTCGCTCCGGCACGGCGCCGCGTCGTAGGCCCGGGTGAGACCGCCCATCAGCTCCGGCAGCCGTTCCGCCTCGGCCATCAGCCGGGCTCCCGTCGAGCGGACCCCCGCACCGATGCGGTCCACGACCGCCCGCGGGTCGACCGCGCTGTAGGAGGCGTCCAGCACCTGCGGCACCAGCAACCCCAGCTCGACCAGGCGTTCCAGCGGAACGGCGTCCCGGGCGTCGACGTCGGCGGCCCGGATCCGGCCACTCTCGTGCAGCACGGACAGGTACAGCTCCTGCGCGGCCTCGTCCGGCAGCGCCGCGCTCAGCATCTCCGAGGGGGTGCGCAGGGCCGGGGCGGCCGGGTCATCCGTCGTCACGGCCGCCCCGCATCAGCCAGCCGAGCTGGAAGAGGGTCTGGGCGCCGTAGCGGTCGCGCAGCCGGGAGATGTGGGCGGCGACGGTGCGTTCGCTGAGGCCGAGGCGGGTGGCGACGGCGCGTTGGGTGAGACCGCGGGCGAGCAGGCGGCCGACCCGTTCGGGGGCGCCCTGGGCGGCGCTCCGGCCGGGCGCGGTGGAGCGGCCGATGGCGTCGGCGCGGCACCAGTCGCGCTCGAAGGCGTTGACGATGAAGGCGATCCCGGCCGGGTCGGTGATGAACGCGGCAGTGCTGTGGTCGTCCGAGGCGGAGATCACGGCGACCGAGCGGTCGAAGATCATCAGCCGCTGGATGGGCTCGTCCAGGATCCGGATCAGCGAGCCGCGCCGGGTGACCTCCTCGGCGTAGGCGAGGGCGGGCGGTTCGGACATCGCGACCGGCTGGTAGATGGTGCGCAGCGAGCAGCCGCGCCGGAGCAGTTGGACGTCCTGCTGGATCGCGATCTTGAGCGCATCGGCCGGGCGGGGCCCCGGCTGGGCGGTGAGGACCTCGGTACGGCAGTCGGAGACCAGCTGCGAGATCCGGTGCCGGATGTGGATGTGGCCCTCGATGTAGACGGCCCCGCCGGAGCGCTCGGGCGGGCGGGGCATCGCGTCGTAGGCGCGGGTGAGGGCGTCCAGGGCGCCGGGGAGGTTCTCGGCGCGGACCAGCAACCGGGTGGCCTCGCTGCGGAGTTCGGCGCCGAGGCGGTCGCTGACCGAGCGGGGGCTCACGGCGGTGTAGCAGGCGTCCATCGGGTTGGGCATCAGCAGGCCGATGGAGACCAGCCGGCGGACGGCCTCGCGGTCGGCCTCGGGGACGTCGGCGAAGCGGATGCGGCCGCCGTCGGCGAGGATCGCCAGGTAGAGGCCGCGGGCGGTCTCGTCGGGTTCGCCGGTGACCGCGGCGGCGCCGGTCGCGCCCTCGTCGCCCGGGGTGTCCTTCGGATCCGCCGTCGCTCCGAACGTCACGTCGAACGCTCCCTGCCGGGTTCTCTCGGGGTGTGGTGCTCCTCGCGCGCCGCGCGGTGGCCGGCGGCCCTCACGCTACTGGGGACCGACGGGCCCCCGGACCTCGGGTGCCGTCGCACACGGGTCCGGGGAGCCGTCGGTCTACGCCGTGGTCCCAGTGCTTCCGGCGAGGCGGAGCAGCAACGCCTCGCCGGCTCCGGTCCCGGGGGCCATCACCACACATGGCGTCCCGGCCGGCGCTCTCCCCCCCGATATGCAGGCACGTGCGGACGTGCCGGTCGCATCCAGTAATGAAGAGCAAGTCACCGTCATCGGGCTGCGGTTGCCCGGACGACCTGGCGTGACTCCACCCTCACAGCGTGACGGCCGGTGAACAAGTGCCGCCCTGCTGCATGTTCTCGCAATTGCAGAAACCTGCAGCACCGGACCGGTCCGGACCGCCGCGCGCCGCTGCCGATTCCTGCGAAAGCCCAGGTCAGTGCGGTACGGCGGAAGTTTTCCGACCGTCCGTCCGTTCGGTGACGGACGCGCGGAGTCCGGAAAACCGGACGCGGGGGCGGCCGGCGCCGGTCCCGGCGGGCCTCAGCGGGCCAGCAGCCGTCCGCCGGCCAGCGCGGCGGCCGTGCCGCCGGCCGCGAGCGCCCAGCCCACCAGCAGCAGCGCGAACAGGCCGACGGCGAGCCCGGTGAACCCGGCGAAGCCGGTGTGCCGGGCCAGCGCGGCCGCCCCGGTGACGCAGGTGCCGATCGGGAAGGTGAACGCCCACCAGGTCATCCCGAACCCCATCCCGGCCCGCCGGGCGCGCAGATTGGCGGCGAGGGCGAGCAGCAGCCACAGCATCGCGACGCCGAGCACGGCCACGCCGTACAGCTCGGCGAGCGGGAGCGCGACCGGGGCCAGCCGGGGGAGGACCGGGCCGGCGGCGTCGGCGAGCTGGTGGACGGCGGTGGTGGACTGGCCGAGCGGGCCGAGCACCAGGAACAGGGTCGGGGTGAGCGCCAGGGCGGACAGCTTGCTGTGCACCAGGCCGGTGAGCACCACCGGCAGCAGGGCCAGGGTGGCCAGCAGGCCGATCCCGAACAGCGTCGCGCAGCCGTACAGCAGGGTCTCCCGGGCGCCGCCGGCGGGCAGGTGCGGGACGAGCGCCGGGCCGGCGGCGGAGGCGACCAGCGGGGCGACCACGGGCAGCAGCCAGGTCGGGTTGGCCCCGAGCGGGGAGACCTTGTGCCGGGTGATCATCAGATAGGGGATGCCGACCGCGACGGCCAGCGCGTACACCGTGCCCGCCGTCCACAGCACCAGGTCGATCGCGACGGCCGGGCCGGTGCCGATGACCCGGGAGCCGACGGTCAGGGTGCCGAGGCCGACCGAGAGCAGCGCCATCGGCGGACAGCCGTAGAAGACGGCGGTGGCCGGGTTCTCCAGCAGGTGCTCCCTGGCGGCCTCGCGGTGCCGGGTGAGGTGGACCGCGCGGGCGGTGCCGAGCAGCAGCAGAGCGGCCAGTCCGAGCGCCCACACCACCTCGGCGAACCCCAGCAGGCCGCGCCACCGGACCGGGAGGGCGGCCGCGCCGTTCGCCACGATCGCCGTCCCCATGACCACCGCGTACCAGTTCGGGGTGAGCTGGGAGAGGTCGAGGCGGCGGGCCCGCGCGGAGAGGCGGGCCCGGGCGGACAAGGGGGGAGCGGCGCTGAGCAGGGTGACCATGCCATCAACCGTCCCCCGGGACGGCGGCCGCCGGTAGCGCCGCCCGCTCTATGAGGGCATAGCCTGAATCTATGCCCCTCTCCCCGCGCGTCCCCGAAATCGGTGCCCTGGAGCTGCTGCTCGCGGTGGCCCGGCTCGGCAGTGTCGGCCGGGCGGCCGCCGAGATCGGGGTGAGCCAGCCGACCGCCAGCGCCCGGATCAAGGGCATGGAGCGGCAGATCGGCGTCCCGCTGCTGGAGCGCTCCCCGCGCGGCTCCCGGCCCACCGAGGCGGGCCGGCTGGTGGTCGAGTGGGCCCGGCAGGTGGTGGAGGCGGCGCAGGCGCTGGACGCCGGGATCGACGCGCTGCGCGAGCGCCGGGACGCCCGGCTGACCGTGGTGGCCAGCCTGACCGTCGCCGAGTACCTGATGCCGGGCTGGCTGCTGGCGCTGCACGCGACCAACCCGGGGACGGCCGTGACGCTGCGCACCGCCAACTCGGCGGACGTGGCCGGGCACGTGCTGTCCGGGGACGCCGACCTGGGCTTCGTCGAGGGGCCGCTGCCGCCGGCCGGCCTGGCCGGCGCGGTGGTGGCGGCGGACCGGCTGGTGGTCGTGGTGGCGCCGGACCATCCGTGGGCGCGGCGGCGTTCGCCGCTGTCCGGGGCGGAGCTCTCGGCGACCCCGCTGGTGCTGCGCGAGCCGGGCTCGGGGACCAGGGAGGTGCTGGAGATGGCACTGGCCCCGTACGGCGGCGCCGCGCCGCCGCGGCTGGAGCTGGCCTCGTCGACGGCGCTCAAGGCGGCGGCGATGACCGGCGCCGGGCCGGTCTGCCTGAGCGAGCTGGCGGTGGTGGAGGAGCTGGCGACCCGGCGGCTGGTGGCGGTGCGGCTGGCGGAGGAGCTGGACCTGCGGCGACCGCTGCGGGCGGTCTGGCCGTCCGGGCAGCGGCCGACCGGCCCGGCCCGGGACCTGCTGGCGCTGACCCGGCGGACGGCGGGCACGCACCAGGCGAGGATGGCCCAGGCCCGGACCCTCCCGCCGAGGACGGCGGCCCGGCCGGCCACCGGGACGGGCGCGGCCGCCGGCGCCACCGGGGCGGCCGCGCGGAGCGAGCGGCCCGTTCTGCGGGCCCGCCCCGATCGTTCACGCAAAAGTTGAGCGGAATAGACTCAACTTAGTGCATGCTGTAGAGAGCAGACATCAGCTCGACGAGGGAGGACCCCCCAGCAGTGGACGCCAGCAAGTTCACCACCAAGACGCAGGATGCCCTGTCCGCCGCGATCCGGCAGGCGGGTGCGGCCGGCAACCCGGACGTCAAGCCGGTGCACATCCTGATCGCCCTGCTGGAACAGCCCGAGGGCATCGCCAGGCCGCTGCTGGAGGCGGTCGGCGCGGACGTGTCCGCGATCGACGCCGACGCCCGCCGGCAGCTGGCCGGGCTGCCCAGCGCCTCGGGCTCCACCGTCGCCGCGCCACAGCTGGCCCGCGACACGATGGCCGTGCTGACCGAGGCCGGCAAGCGCGCCGACGACCTCGACGACCAGTACGTCTCCACCGAGCACCTGCTGGTCGGCCTGGCCGCCGAGGGCGGGGCGGTCGCCGAGCAGCTGGTGCGGCAGGGCGCCACCGCCAAGGCGCTGCTGGCCGCGTTCAAGGACGTCCGCGGCAGCGCCCGGGTCACCTCGCCGGACCCCGAGGGCACCTACAAGGCCCTGGAGAAGTACGGCACCGACCTCACCCAGGCCGCCCGGGACGGCAAGCTCGACCCGGTGATCGGCCGGGACCAGGAGATCCGCCGGGTGGTCCAGGTGCTCTCCCGCCGAACCAAGAACAACCCGGTGCTGATCGGCGAGCCCGGCGTCGGCAAGACGGCCGTGGTCGAGGGCCTGGCCCAGCGCATCGTGGCCGGCGACGTGCCGGAGTCGCTGCGCGGCAAGCGGCTGGTCGCCCTGGACCTCAGCGCGATGGTGGCCGGCGCCAAGTACCGGGGCGAGTTCGAGGAGCGGCTGAAGGCCGTCCTCAACGACATCAAGCAGAGCAACGGCCAGGTCGTCACCTTCATCGACGAGCTGCACACCATGGTCGGCGCGGGCGCCGGCGGCGACTCCGCGATGGACGCCGGCAACATGCTCAAGCCGATGCTGGCCCGCGGCGAGCTGCGGATGGTCGGCGCCACCACCCTGGACGAGTACCGCGAGCGGATCGAGAAGGACCCGGCCCTGGAGCGCCGCTTCCAGCAGGTGCTGGTCGGCGAGCCGAACGTCGAGGACTCGATCGCCATCCTGCGCGGCCTCAAGGGCCGCTACGAGGCGCACCACAAGGTGCAGATCTCGGACGCCGCGCTGGTCGCCGCGGCCACCCTCTCGCACCGGTACATCACCTCCCGCTTCCTGCCGGACAAGGCGATCGACCTGGTAGACGAGGCGGCCTCCCGGCTGCGGATGGAGATCGACTCCTCGCCGGTCGAGATCGACGAACTCCAGCGCGCCGTCGACCGGTTGCGGATGGAGGAGCTGGCCCTGGAGAAGGAGTCGGACCCGGCCTCGGTCGACCGGCTGGCCAAGCTCCGCCGCGATCTCGCCGACAAGAACGAGCAGTTGAGCGTGCTCACGGCCCGGTGGGAGCAGGAGAAGAAGAGCCTGAACCGGGTCGGCGAGCTCAAGGAGCGGCTGGACGATCTGCACGGTGCGCTCGAACGCGCCCAGCGGGACGGCGACTTCGAGCGCGCGTCGAAGCTGATGTACGCCGAGATCCCGGCCGCCGAGAAGGAGCTCGCGGACGCCCAGGAGCGCGCCGCCGGCGAGGACACCTCCGCCTCCATGGTCAAGGAGGAGGTCGGCCCGGACGACGTGGCCGATGTGGTGGCGTCCTGGACGGGCATCCCGGCCGGCCGGCTGATGGAGGGCGAGAGCTCCAAACTCCTGCGCATGGAGGAGGAGTTGGGCCGACGCCTGATCGGCCAGCCGGAGGCCGTGCAGGCCGTGTCGGACGCCGTGCGGCGCACCCGCTCCGGCATCGCCGACCCGGACCGCCCGACCGGCTCCTTCCTCTTCCTCGGCCCCACCGGCGTCGGCAAGACCGAACTCGCCAAGGCCCTGGCCGACTTCCTCTTCGACGACCAGCGGGCGATGGTCCGCATCGACATGAGCGAGTACGGCGAGAAGCACTCCGTCTCCCGCCTGGTCGGCGCCCCGCCCGGGTACGTCGGCTACGAGGAGGGCGGCCAGCTCACCGAGGCGGTCCGCCGCCGCCCGTACAGCGTGGTGCTGCTGGACGAGGTGGAGAAGGCCCACCCCGAGGTCTTCGACGTGCTGCTCCAGGTGCTCGACGACGGCCGGCTCACCGACGGCCAGGGCCGCACGGTGGACTTCCGCAACGCGATCCTGATCCTCACCTCCAACCTGGGCAGCCAGTTCCTGGTGGACCCGACCACCCCGGACGAGCGGAAGAAGGACCTCGTCCTGGAGTCGGTGCGGGCCGCCTTCAAGCCGGAGTTCCTCAACCGGCTGGACGACATCGTGGTCTTCGACCCGCTCGGCACCGCCGAGCTGACCCGGATCGTCGACCTCCAGGTGGCCCGGCTCGCCGACCGGCTGCGCGACCGCCGGCTCGACCTGGAGGTCTCCCCCGCCGCCCGGGACTGGCTGGCGCTCACCGGCTACGACCCGGCGTACGGCGCCCGGCCGCTGCGCCGGCTGGTGCAGTCCGCGATCGGCGACCAGCTGGCCCGGGCGATCCTGGCGGGCGAGGTGCACGACGGCGACACGGTGCTGGTCGAGCGGGACGAGACCGGCGACCGCCTCACCGTCCGTGCCCGCGGACCACTGGAGAAATGACCTCCGGGACGGGCCTGCCGGGCCCGCCGCGCCCCCGGATCACCCGGGGGCGCACCGTGATCCGGCCATGCCACCCCGGCTTGCCGGCACCTCTGTGAGGTGGGCCCCGGATGAGGCAGGATGGACTCGGAAGGGCGGCCTCTCATTGCCGACCACCATGTGCACTGAGGAAGAGGACCCCATGAGCATCGACCCGTCGTCCATCCCGTCCTTCGGCGCGCCGCAGGGCGGTCAGCCCGGCGGTCAGGGCGGCCGACCGGCCGGCCCGCCGCCGATCATCGTCCCGGACCAGGCCCTGGTGGGCCAGCTGCTCGACCAGATGCAGCTCAAGCACGTGGTCGACGAGGAGGGTGACCTCACCGCTCCCTGGGAGGGCTTCCGCGTCTACTACATGTTCCGCGGCGAGCAGAAGGAGCTCTTCGCGGTTCGGGCGTTCTACGACCGCGCGTACCCGCTGGAGAAGAAGGGCGAGATCCTCGACCTGATCGACGAGTGGAACCGGGAGACCCTGTGGCCCAAGGTCTACACCCACACCCACGAGGACGGCGTGGTGCGGCTGATCGGTGAGGCCCAGATGATCGTCGGCACCGGCGTCAACCTGGACTACTTCGTCACCACCACCGCCAACTGGACCCAGGCCGCGGTCGGCTTCGAGCAGTGGATCGTCGAGCGCCTGGGCCTTCAGGACGAGATCGAGGGCGAGGGCGGCGAGGACAAGCCGTCCGACGGCGCCGACGAGAACTGAGCCCGCGGGGAACCCCCGTGCACGGCCCGCCACCGACGCCCGGTGGCGGGCCGTCCTTGTCCCCGGGGCCCCTCGGGCCCCAGGATGGGCCCGACCGGGCCCCAGGACTGGCCCGGCCGCCGCCGAGGTGCGAGGAGCCGTGATGGGTGCGAGGCCGCTGCTGAACCGTCGTCTGGACGGGCTCGGTACGACGATCTTCGCGGAGATGTCCGCACTGGCCACCGCCACCGGCTCGATCAACCTCGGCCAGGGGTTCCCCGACACCGACGGCCCGGAGGAGGTCCGCGAGGCCGCCGTCCGGGCCCTGCGCGAGGGGCGCGGCAACCAGTACCCGCCCGGCCCGGGCGTCCCCGAGCTGCGGACCGCGATCTCGGCGCACCAGCGGCGCCGCTACGGCCTCGACTACGACCCGGACACCGAGGTGCTGGTCACCGCCGGCGCCACCGAGGCCATCGCCGCCACCCTGCTCGCCCTGCTGGAGCCCGGTGACGAGGTCATCGCCCTCGAACCGTTCTACGACTCCTACAGCGCCTGCATCGCGATGGCCGGCGCGACCCGGGTCCCGCTCACCCTGCGTGCCCCCGACTTCCGCCCCGACCTGGACCGGCTGCGCTCGCTGGTCACCCCCCGTACCCGGCTGCTGCTGCTCAACTCGCCGCACAACCCGACCGGTCTGGTCCTCTCCCCCGACGAGCTCACCGCCATCGCCGAACTCGCCGTCGAGCGCGATCTCCTGGTGGTCACCGACGAGGTCTACGAGCACCTGGTGTTCGAGGGCGCCCACCACCCGATCGCCGCCCTGCCCGGCATGCGCGAGCGCACCGTCTCGATCTCCTCGGCCGGCAAGACCTTCTCCTTCACCGGCTGGAAGGTCGGCTGGGTGACCGGCACGCCCGAGCTGGTCGCCGCCGTCCGCACCGCCAAGCAGTACCTCACCTATGTCAGCGCCGGACCGTTCCAGTACGCCGTCGCCGAGGCCCTCGCCCTCCCCGACAGCTACTTCGACGGCTTCCGCGCCGATCTGCTGCACAAGCGCGACCTGCTCGCGGACGGCCTCGCCGCGGCCGGATTCCGGGTCTTCCGCCCCGGGGGCACCTACTTCGTCACCACCGACATCACCCCGCTGGGCGAGCAGGACGGCATCGAGTTCTGCCGCACCCTGCCCGAACGCTGCGGAGTCGTGGCCATCCCCAACGCCGTCTTCTACGACGACGCCGACGCCGGCCGCCCGCTGGTCCGCTTCACCTTCTGCAAGCGGGTGGACGTCCTGGAGGAGGCGGTCGACCGACTGACCCGGCTCCGTCCCGTCGACCGGACCTCTCGCACGTCCTGACGATTCGTCAATTCTCCCGATGGGCAGCGGCTTTGCTGCCTGTCGGGCAATCCTTCGTGCCTGCGCGGCAGGGTTTCGCCGGGGTCCGGTGCCGTGCGCCCGGCGCATCCGGGGCGAGGGCGCACGCGTAGTGCGAACGGCGTGCGAGCCGCGCACACGGCGTGCGGGCCGGGGCGAAAGGCGCGCGCGGTGCACAGTCGCACACCGGGTCGATCAGAGCAGCTAAGCCGATGTGCTCGAAACGGTGAATGCTTGACAAAGTTGGGTAAATCACCGACGGACCCGGCGTATTCGTGCTTCTCTGCTGCTGAATCTCCAGCCGGAATCCTTCCTTCCACGGTCGGCCGCGCCCTGGACCGCACAGCCACGAACAGCCCCGCCTTGACCCGGGCCCACTCGCTGCTGCTCGGAGGGCGCGCACGGAGCTGAAACGCGGAGCCGAGCATGCTCACCACTTTGCAGACCTCCTACACGGACACCCGCGCGGGTGACCTGGCCTGGTGCCTGGGCGGCGAGCCGCTGCCCGCCCTCGCGGTCCGCGACCTGAGACTCGACGGCCCCGGCCACCCCGGCCCGTCCGGCACCCTCCAGCTGCGCCTGCTGGGCGCCTCCCACCAGGTGGTGATCGCCGCCGGACCCGGCCACTGCCTGGAGACCGTCGCCTGCCTGCCCGGCCGCCGGACGCCGCTGCCGGCCCGGGTGGCCAAGCAGGTCGACGGCTGGGAGTACGAGTTCGCGGCCCGGATCGAGGCCCTCCCGCCGCACGACTTCGCCGCCCGCGCGCAGGAGTTGCTCGCCCTGGTCGAGGGCCACCCGCGCGGCCTGGCCGGCGTCTTCCCCGGCGACCCCAGCGCCTTCACCGCGCTGGTCACCCAGGGCGGGGTGGACCGCCTGCTCTGGCGCACCTGGCACGCCTATCCGCAGGAAGGCCGGCTGGTCTGCACCCGCTCCTCGCTGGTGGTCGCGCGATGAGCGACACCGACCCCGCCGAGCCGTCCATAGCCCCGGCCGTGCGCCTTCATTCGTACGCAGGAACGATTCGTCAACCTGCGATACCACCCTGTCCGTCGAATGGGCGCAGCCGTCCGTCCCGAACGTCGCCTAGCGTTTGTTCGTGATCAATCATCCGGTCGGTCCGCCCCCCGCACAGCCGGGCCTCGACCTCGACGAAGGCAGCCCACCCCGGCCCGGGCGGAGCCTGACCTCCCTGCCCGCCCGCCGTCGGTCCCGCTTGCGTGCCCGCCCCAAGCTCGCCCGGCTGGTGGTGCTGCTCGCCGCGTTCGTCTGCGCGGCCTGCGGACTCGTCTACGAGCTGGAACTCGTGGCCCTCGGCGACTATCTGCTCGGGGACTCGGTCACCCAAACCTCGGTCGTGCTCTCCGTCATGGTGTTCGCGATGGGCCTCGGCTCGCTGCTCGCCAAACGCTTCACCCGCCGGCCCGCCACCGCCTTCGCCCTGGTCGAGTGCGCCCTCGCCCTCACCGGCGGCCTGTCGGTGCTGGCGCTCTACTCCTGCTGGGCCTGGATCGGCCGCTACCAGGCCGCGATGGTCGGCCTGACCTGCCTCATCGGCGTCCTCATCGGCGCCGAGATCCCGCTGCTGATGACCCTGATCCAGCGGATCCGCCGCGAGGACGCCGGCCGCGCCGCCGCCGACCTCTTCGCCGCCGACTACGTGGGCGCGCTGATCGGCGGCCTCGCCTTCCCGTTCCTCATCCTGCCCGTCCTCGGCCCCGGCAGCGGCGCGCTGGTCACCGGTGCGGTCAACGCCGTCGCCGGGGGCGGCCTGGTGCTCTGGCTCTTCCGCGAGGAACCCGACCCCCGGGCCCGGCGGCTGCTCCTGGGCGGCTGCGCACTCGTCCTCGCCCTGCTCGCCTCGGCCGCCCTGTGGTCCGGCGCGGTCGAGCGGGCGGCCCGGCAGGCCCTGTACGGCGGGCAGATCCGCTCCGTCAGCCAGAGCCGCGACCAGGAGGTCGTGCTCACCGGCCCGGCCGAGGGCCCGCTGCGGCTGTACGTCGACGGCCGGCTCGCGGTCTGCGGACCGGACGCCTACCGGGGCGACGAGGCCCTCGTCCACCCGGCCATGGCCGCCGGACCGGACGGACGGGTGCTGCTGCTCGGCGGCGGGGACGGGCTCGCGCTCCGGGAGGTGCTGCGGCACAGCGGCGTCCGCTCGGTGCTGGTGGTCGACCCGGACCCGGTGCTCCCCCGGCTCGCCCGCACCGACCCGGGGCTCGCCGCGCTCTCCGACCGGTCCCTGGACGACCCCCGGGTGCGCACCGCCGAGGCCGACCCGCTGGACTGGCTGCGCGGTGTCCGGCCCTCGCCCGGCCAGTCCTTCGACGTGGTCCTCGCCGACCTGCCCGCCCCCGCCGACGGCGGGCCGGTGAAGTTCCACTCCCAGGAGTTCTACGGCCTCACCACCCGGCTGCTCGCCCCGGGCGGCCGGCTCGCCGTGCGCGGCGGCGAGGAGCAGCACGGGCGGCAGGGGCTGTGGCAGGTGGAGTCCGGGCTGCGGGCGGCCGGGCTGCGGACCGTCCCGTACGCCGTCGCGGGCAGCGCGACGGCCAGTTGCCGCCCCGGGCCGGAGAGCAGCCAGAGCTTCCTGCTCGCCGCGGCCGCCCAGCCGCCGCTCACCCTCTCCCCCGACGCCCCGCCGCCCCGCGCCCTCACCTCGGACGGCCTGCGCGCCTCCGCCGCCCGGCTCACCGCCCTGCGGCCGCTCCGCCCGCCCGCCGCCCTCACCCTGCTCGGCCCGCACTGACCCGGATCCGCCGCCCCGCCGGCCCCCGCCGGTCGGGGGCCGGCGGCCGGGCGGCGAGCGCACGAGCCACAGCGACAGGTAGGGGACAGGGCGGGGCCGGGCGCGGGTTCGGTCGGTAGGCTCCGTGACATGGAGCATGAGGTTGTCGTCCCGATGCCGGCCGGGCAGGTCCGGCAGGCCCTGCAGGATCCGGCGCTGCTGGCGCGTTCCGTGCCGGGGCTGAGCACCGAACCGGCCGCCGTCGGCAGTGGCCCGGCGGAGGAGATCGGGGGGCGGCTGAAGCTGCGGATCGGCACCTCCACCATCACCTACAAGGGCGTGCTCTCACTGATCGAGGGCCGCGAGGGCGTGCTGACCGCGTTCGCCGAGGGCCAGGAGGCGCGCGGCAGCGGCGAGGCGACCGCCACCGTCCGGATCAGCGTCGCCGAGGGCGCCGAGGAGGGCACCGCGGTGGTGCGCTTCACCGGTGACCTGAGTGCCACCGGGCGGCTGACCGAGTTCGACGGCGAGACGCTCGACGCGGCCGGCCGTCGGCTGCTGGACCGTTTCGCCACCGCCCTGACCTCGCCGGAGGGCACCACCGCGACCGGGGCGGACACCGAGGGCGAGGGCGAGGGCGAGGCGGAGGTCGTCACCGGGACCGACGCGGACGCCGCCGAGGTGACCGAGGACGCCGAGGAGACCCAGCACGCCGAGGAGTCCGGCGACACCGAGGACTCCGCGAGGGTGGTGTTCCTGGAGAACCGCCACGAGGCCCTCGACGAGGACCGCGAGGACGAGCCCGGCGACGACCTCGACGACGACCTCTCCGACCTCATCGCCTTCTCCGACGCCGACGCGGAGCGCTTCGGCCTCCCGCTCGGCGACCCGGACGAGGCCGACGACGTCGACGAGCCGGCCGCCGGCGAGGCCGGGGCCGACGCTCCCGCCGCCGGGATCGAGCGCGAGGTCTCCGCCGAGCTCCCCGCCGAGCCGCCCTTCGGCTACGAGCCGGAGCCGGTGCTCGGCGGCCCGGTCCGCCGCAGCATCGTCGGCCGCTCCGCCGAGGAGGTCGACCACGCCCCGCCGCGCGGCCCGTACGCCCCCGCCCTGCCGGCCCGCAGCGCCCGCGCCCGGGCGGCCTCCCGCTGGGGCGGCGACGCCGGCGGCATCGTGGTGCCCGGAGCGGGCGGCCGCAGCACGGTGCCGTGGATGATCGGCGGCGGGGTGGCCCTGCTGGGCGGCACCGTCGTACTGGTCAGGGCGCTGCGCCGCCGCCGCTGACCGGCCACCCGCCGACCGGCCCCGGGCCGGGGCAGGCCCTAGACTGAACGTCCATGAGCAACGACCGCGACGCCCTGCTGGCACAGATCAAGAACAAGGCCGTCGTCCACGGCAAGGTGACCCTTTCCTCCGGCAAGGAGGCCGACTACTACGTCGACCTGCGCCGGATCACGCTGGACGGCCAGGCCGCTCCGCTGGTCGGCCGGGTGATGCTGGACGCCACCGCGCACCTGGAGTACGACGCCGTGGGCGGGCTGACCCTGGGCGCCGACCCGGTCGCCGCCGCGATGCTGCACGCGGCCGCCGCGCGCGGCCGTGAGCTGGACGCCTTCGTGGTCCGCAAGGCCGGCAAGGCGCACGGCCTGCAGCGCCGGATCGAGGGCCCGGAGGTCAAGGGCCGCCGGGTGCTGGCCGTCGAGGACACCTCCACCACCGGTGGCTCGGTGCTGACCGCCGTCGAGGCCCTGCGCGAGGCGGGCGCCGAGGTGGTCGGCGTCGCGGTGATCGTCGAGCGTGGCGGCGCCGCCGCGGTCGAGGCCGAGGGCCTGCCCTACGTCACCGCGTACACCCTGGACGACCTGGGCCTCTGAGCCCCGACTCCCCGCACCACCGAACGGCCGGGGCCCGGTGCTGTTTCACGTGAAACAGCACCGGGCCCCGGCCGTTGTGCTCGGTGGAAGGCTCAGTCGCGCCGGTGCCGGCCGCCGCCGGCCTGGACGGTGTCGGCGTTCTCGGCCTCGGGGCCGGCGGCCTTCTTCTTCCGGCGCTCGCGGAGCACCTCGACCAGCATCGGCGAGATGGAGAGCAGCACGATCAGCAGCACGGCCGGGATCAGGTACTTGTCGATCACCGGGGCGAGCGCGTCACCGAAGAAGTAGCCGATCAGCAGCATCGACTCGGTCCACAGCACGCCGCCGACGACGTTCCAGAGGAAGAAGGTCCTGGCCGGCATCTCCAGCGTGCCCGCGACCGGGTTGAGGAAGGTCCGGACGATCGGCATGAAACGGGCGAGCACGACGGCCTTGCCGGGGCCGAAGCGGTTGAAGTACTCCTCGGCCTTCTGCACGTACTCGCGCTTGAAGATCTTCGAATCGGGCTTGTCGAACATCTTCGGTCCGACCTTCACCCCGATCTGGTGCCCGAGCTGGGCTCCGGCGATCGCCGCGATCGGCGCCCCGATCAGCAGGGTCGCGATCGGCAGTCGGTGGCCCTCGCCGAGGACCGACGAGGCGGCGCTCGAGGCGGCGACACCCGCGATGATGAGCAGCGAGTCACCCGGGAAGAAGAACCCGACCAGCAGGCCGGTCTCCGCGAAGATGATCGCGATCAGCCCGATCGCACCGAGGGACGAGATCAGTGATTTGGCGTCGAGCAGATTGACGGCCAGCTGGTTGTAGTCCACGGCCGCAGGATAGCGGGCCCGTCTTTGTTCGAGCCTCGCCCCAGGGGGTCGGTGGGTGCTCATCCTTTCGTCGCACGTCACCGCCGCACCCGGGACACGGCCTCGGGAAGGGCGGGCCGCCGGGGCGGCCGTCCCGACTGGCGGGCCGCATGGTGGAGGCGGTGGGCATTCTGGGAAGATGGCACCGGCGACCGGCCCGCGGTGGCGAACACCCTCATCGCCCCTCCGCGGCCGCTGCCTCTAACCTCGGTACCGGTCAAGCCGCACCGCAGAGCCGCGCACCGGCCCCGGTACCCCGGAGTCGTCACCAGGCGTACACAGCGTCGGACAGCACCGTCCGTACGCCGCACACCGACAGGAGCGGATTCGCATGCCCATCGCAACTCCCGAGATCTACAACGAGATGCTGGACCGGGCCAAGGCGGGCAAGTTCGCCTACCCGGCGATCAACGTGACCTCCTCGCAGACCCTGCACGCCGCGCTGCGCGGCTTCGCCGAGGCCGAGAGCGACGGCATCATCCAGATCTCGACCGGCGGCGCGGAGTTCCTGGGCGGCCAGCACAACAAGGACATGGTGACCGGCGCCGTCGCGCTCGCCGAGTTCGCGCACATCGTCGCCGCCAAGTACGACATCACCGTCGCGCTGCACACCGACCACTGCCCGAAGGACAAGCTGGACGGCTACGTCCGCCCGCTGCTGGCGATCTCCGCCGAGCGCGTGGCCAAGGGCCAGAACCCGCTCTTCCAGTCGCACATGTGGGACGGCTCCGCCGAGACCCTGAGCGACAACCTGGCCATCGCCCAGGAGCTGCTCGCCCAGGCCGCCGCCGCCAAGATCATCCTCGAGGTCGAGATCACCCCGACCGGTGGCGAGGAGGACGGCGTCACCCACGAGATCAACGACGAGCTGTACACCACCGTCAACGACGCCGTCCGCACCGCCGAGGCCCTGGGCCTGGGCGAGAAGGGCCGCTACCTGCTGGCCGCCTCCTTCGGCAATGTGCACGGCGTCTACAAGCCGGGCAACGTCGTGCTGAAGCCGGAGCTGCTGCGCGAGCTCCAGGACGCGATCGGCAAGCAGTACAGCAAGAACGACCCGTTCGACTTCGTCTTCCACGGCGGCTCCGGCTCGACCGCCGAGGAGATCGCCACCGCGCTGGAGAACGGCGTCGTGAAGATGAACCTGGACACCGACACCCAGTACGCCTTCACCCGCCCCGTCGTGGCGCACATGTTCCAGAACTACGACGGTGTGCTGAAGGTCGACGGCGAGGTCGGCCGGAAGAACACCTACGACCCGCGCACCTGGGGCAAGCTCGCCGAGGCCGGCATGGCCTCGCGCGTGCTGGAGGCCGCCCAGCAGCTGCGTTCGGCGGGCAACCGCCTGAAGTAGCGGCCCCTGCCCCCAGTGGTCCTGCGTCCATGCCCCCCGGTGGTTCACTGGGGGGCATGAGCATTCACGAGAACCTCCTCGGGGGTCCCGCCCCGACGCACCTGCCCGCCGAACCCGGCCCGCTGGAGCTGCTGGCCGGCGGCGCCTCCCCGGCCGAGGTGGCGGCGAAGTTCCCGACCTCCTCGTTGGCCTGGGCCCAGCTCGCCGACGACGCCTTCGCGGCCGGCCGGGTCGTGGAGTCCTACGCCTACGCCCGCACCGGCTACCACCGCGGCCTGGACGCGCTGCGCCGCAGCGGCTGGAAGGGCCACGGCCCGGTGCCGTGGGAGCACGAGCCGAACCGCGGCTTCCTGCGGGCGCTGCACGCGCTCGGCCGGGCCGCCGCCGCGATCGAGGAGAAGGAGGAGGCGGAGCGCTGCGCGCAGTTCCTCCGGGACAGCTCGCCGACCGCCGCCGCGACCCTGGGCTGACACCCGGACGGCCGGTGCCCGGCCCGCCCGCGACCCGCCGCCCCCGGTGCCCGACAGGGCACCGGGGGCGGTTTTTGTCCGTTCTGTGCCTACCTCGTACATGGACATTCACCGGTCCGCCATGCCAGGGTGGGCGGGCCAGGGGGGCGCGCACGTCAGTTCGAGGTTTCGCGGCCCCACGGGTCGACAGAAAGCCCCAGCGTGCCCGCAAGCAGTCCCGCCCGCCGTTCCCGTACCGCCGCACACCCCGGGGGACGCCCAGCGCGCCGCGCGGGCGGATCCGGCGGTCGGCCCCGCGGCGGGGCGGGCTCCCGCCGTCGACGCCCGCCCCGCCGCCGGCTCGGGCCCGGCATGCTCACCGCGCTGGTCGCCGCGGTGCTGATCCTCGGCGGCACCCTGTTCGTCCTGAACCGCCCCGACGCGCTGCCCGGCGCCGACCGGACCGCCCAGGCCAGGGTCGCCCCGCCGGACGGCACCGCCGCCGCCCCGGCCGCTCCCGCCGGCCCGGTGCCCTCGGCGCCGCAGTCCGGGCCCCCGGCCTCCGCCGCCCCGGCACCGGCCGCGCCCAGCGCTCCGGTCACGCCCACCGCACCGCCCGCACCCACCGCCGCCCCGCAGCCGGGCGGCCCGGAGACCCCGCCGGCCAAGGGCGCCGGCACCTTCACCGTCGCCCAGGGCTCCGCCGACCCGGTCGGCCGGGGCACCGTCCGCCGCTACCGGGTCGAGGTCGAGGACGGCATCGGCATCGACCCGACGGCCTCCGCCACCCAGATCCAGGGCATCCTCGCCGACAAGCGCGGCTGGACCAACGACCGCAAGAACGGCTTCCAGCTGGTTTCCACCGGTGCCTACGACTTCACCGTGAAGATCGCCTCCGCCGCCACTGTGGACCGGATCTGCGGCGCGGCCGGTCTGGACACCCACGGCGAGGTGAACTGCAACGTCGGCAACCAGGTGGTGGTCAACGTCAAGCGCTGGACCATCGGCTCGCCCCAGTTCAGCGGTCCGATCGACGAGTACCGGGCCCTGGTGATCAACCACGAGGTCGGCCACCGGATCGGCCACGGCCACGAGGGCTGCCCCGGCCCCGGCAAGCCGGCGCCCGCGATGATGCAGCAGATCTACGGTCTCAAGGGCTGTACGGCCAACGCCTGGCCGTACAGCGCCGACGGCGGCTATCTGAGCGGTCCCTCGGTCCCCTGAGGCCCGGCGGGAACGCCCGGCCGGAGCGGGCGGCCCGGCCGGAGCCGGAGCCGCTCTCAGCCCAGCAACGGCAGGTGGGCCCGCAGATCGCTGCGCTCGCCACTGGCCGACAGCGCGGCGGAGTCGACCGCGTCCGCCCAGTCGGCACGGCCGGTGGCCAGCCGGATCCAGGTCAGCGGATCGGTCTCGACCACGTTCGGCGGGGTGCCCCGGGTGTGCCTCGGCCCCTCGACGGCCTGCACCACCGCGTACGGGGGCACCCGGAGTTCCACCGCGCCACCGGGCACCAGCTCGGCGAAGGCGTCGGCGAGCATCCTGGTGACGGCGGCCACCGCCTGCCGGTCGTGCGGGAAGGTGTCGGGGCCGAGCACGTCGGGGCCGAGCGCGTCGGCCAGGTCGTCGGCGTGCACGACGGTCTCGACCAGCCGGGTCACCAGGAACTCGGTGAGCGCCATCGAGCCGAGCCGGATCTCGAAGCGTCGGGCCGGATCGGCCGCCTCCGGCCGGGCCAGGACGCCGAGCAGCGCGTCGGCGGCACCGTCGAAGGCCGCCGCCACCGAGGCCGGGTCACCGTCGAACCCGTCCGCCGCCCGCGCCCTGGCCTGGTCGTCGAGCAGCGGGGCGAGGGCACCGACCCGCTCCACCCACCGCGGCAGGTCCAGCGGCGGCCGGCCCTCCGCCGGATCGTCGAGGTGCGCCGGCAGCCACTCGATCTGGACGGCCAGGTGTGCCAGCAGTTCGCGCACCCGCCACTCCCCCAGCCTGGTCGGCCGGGCCAGCCACTCCTCGGCGTCGGGGCGTTCGCACAGCCGCCGGACGGCGTCGCGCAGCGCGCCGGTCTGCGCCGCGAGCGCGGCGGCCACCCTGGCGGGCTGGTAGGTACGGGACTTGGGAGGCATGGCCCCCAACATACGCCCACGGGCGGACGGTTCTCGCGAACCGTCCGCCCGTGGAAGAGGGGACCGACTCAGGCCAGCAGGGCCTCGATGACGCCGGTGTGGGCGTCCTTCAGCTCCGCCAGCGGGACGGTGAACTGCCCCTGGACGTCCAGGGAGTCGCCGTCCACCACACCGATGCGGACGGCCGGCAGGCCCCGCGCGGTGCACATGTCGTTGAACCGGAGCTCCTCGCTGCGCGGCACGGCCACGACGGCGCGGCCGGCCGACTCGGAGAACAGGAACACGAACGGGTCCATGCCCTCGGGCACGACGATCCGGGCACCCCGGCCGCCCTTGAGGCAGCTCTCCACCAGCGCCTGGCCCAGGCCGCCGTCGGAGAGGTCGTGCGCGGCGTCGACCATGCCGTCCCGGGAGCCGGCGATCAGGATCTCGCCGAGCAGCCGCTCGCGCTCCAGGTCGACCTTGGGCGGCAGGCCGCCCAGGTGGTCGTGGACCGCCTGCGACCAGGCCGAGCCGCCCAGCTCGTCCTCGGTGTCGCCGAGCAGGTAGAGCAGCTGCCCCTCCTCGGCGAACGCCATCGGAGTGCGGCGGGTGACGTCGTCGATGACGCCGAGCACCGCGACCACGGGGGTCGGGTGGATGGCGACCTCGCCGGTCTGGTTGTACAGCGAGACGTTGCCGCCGGTCACCGGGGTGCCCAGGGTCAGGCAGGCGTCGGCGAGACCGCGGGTGGCCTCGGCGAACTGCCACATCACGTCCGGGTCCTCGGGGGAGCCGAAGTTGAGGCAGTCCGAGACGGCGAGCGGCTTGGCACCGCCGGCCGCGACGTTGCGGTACGCCTCGGCGAGGGCCAGCTGGGCACCGGTGTACGGGTCCAGCTTGGTGTAGCGGCCGTTGCCGTCGGTGGCGACCGAGACGCCGAGGTTGGTCTCGTCGTCGATCCGGATCATGCCCGAGTCCTCGCCGTGCGAGAGCACGGTGTTGCCGAGCACGTACCGGTCGTACTGGTCCGTGATCCAGGACTTGGAGGCCTGGTTCGGGTGCGAGGCGAGCTTCAGCAGGTCGGCCCTGAGGCCCTCGCCGGTGGTCGGGCGGGCCAGCCGCTCGGCCGTCGGGGCGTCGGCCTGCAGCGCGTCCTGCCAGCTCGGGCGGGCGTAAGGGCGCTGGTAGGTCGGGCCCTCGTGGGCGACGGTACGCGGGGGCACGTCCACCACGAGCTCGCCGTGCCAGAAGATCTCCAGCCGCTCGCCGTCGGTGACCTCACCGATGACGTTGGCGATGACGTCCCACTTCTCGCAGATCTCCAGGAAGCGGTCGATCTTGTCCGGCTCGACGATCGCGCACATGCGCTCCTGCGACTCGCTCATGAGGATCTCCTCGGGCGAGAGCGTGTGGTCGCGCAGGTGCACCGTGTCGAGGTCGATCCGCATGCCGCCGGAGCCGGCCGAGGCCAGCTCGGAGGTGGCGCAGGACAGCCCGGCGCCGCCGAGGTCCTGGATGCCCTTGACCAGCTTCTCCCGGAAGATCTCCAGGGTGCACTCGATCAGGAGCTTCTCCTGGAACGGGTCGCCGACCTGGACCGCCGGGCGCTTGGCCGGCTTGGTGTCGTCGAAGGTCTCGGAGGCGAGCACCGAGACGCCGCCGATGCCGTCGCCACCGGTGCGGGCGCCGTACAGGACGACCTTGTTGCCGGCGCCGGAGGCCTGCGCGAGGTGGATGTCCTCGTGCTTCATGACACCCACGCAGAGCGCGTTGACCAGCGGGTTGCCCTGGTAGCAGGAGTCGAAGACGACCTCGCCGCCGATGTTCGGCAGGCCCAGGCAGTTGCCGTAGCCGCCGATGCCCGCGACGATCCCGGGCAGCACGCGCCGGGTGTCCGGGTGGTCGGCCGCGCCGAACCGCAGCGGGTCCATCACGGCGACCGGGCGGGCGCCCATCGCCAGGATGTCGCGGACGATGCCGCCGATGCCGGTGGCCGCGCCCTGGTAGGGCTCGATGTACGACGGGTGGTTGTGCGACTCGACCTTGAAGGTGACCGCGTAACCCTGGCCGACGTCGACCACACCGGCGTTCTCGCCGATGCCGACGAGCATGGCGTCCGTCTCGGGCTTCTTGTCGCCGAACTGCTTCAGGTGGACCTTGGAGCTCTTGTACGAACAGTGCTCCGACCACATGACCGAGTACATGGCGAGTTCCGCGCCGGTCGGGCGGCGGCCGAGGATCTCCCGGATCCGGGCGTACTCGTCCTGCTTGAGGCCGAGCTCGGCCCAGGGCTGGGCGGCGTCCGGGGTCTGCTCGGCGTTCTTGACGGTGTCGAGGCTCATCAGGCGTTCACCAGCTGCTTCAGTACGGAAGTGAAGAAGCCCAGGCCCTCGGTGGTGGGACCGGTGAGCGGCTCCACGGCGTGCTCGGGGTGCGGCATCAGACCGACGACATTGCCGGCGGCGTTGGTGATGCCGGCGATGTCACGGTACGAACCGTTGGGGTTGACGTCGAGGTAACGGGCGACCACCCGGCCCTCGGCCTCCAACTCGTCCAGGACCCGCTCGTCGGCGACGAAGCGGCCCTCGCCGTTCTTCAGCGGCACGACGATTTCCTGCCCGGGGGTGTAATCCCGGGTCCAGGCGGTGCCGTTGTTCTCGATCCGCAGCTTCTGGTCGCGGCAGACGAAGTGCAGCGAGTCGTTGCGGGTGAGCGCGCCGGGCAGCAGGTGGGATTCGCACAGCACCTGGAAGCCGTTGCAGATACCGAGAACGGGCATTCCCTGCCGGGCCTGCTCGATGACGGTCTCCATCACCGGCGAGAACCGGGAGATCGCACCGCAGCGCAGATAGTCGCCGTAACTGAATCCGCCCGGCAGGACGACGGCGTCGACCTGGTGGAGATCCTTGTCACGGTGCCAGAGGGCGACCGGCTCGGCGCCGGCCAGGCGGACCGCGCGCCGGGCGTCGCGGTCGTCGAGGGAGCCGGGGAAAGTGACGACGCCGACGCGGGTGGTCACTTGCCGTCCTCCTCGACGCGGACGGTGAAGTCCTCGATCACGGTGTTGGCGAGAAAGGTCTCGGCGGCTTCGCGGATACGGGCGAGCGCGGCGTCGTCGACCGGGCCCTCCAGCTCCAGCTCGAAACGCTTGCCCTGGCGGACGTCGGAGATCCCGGTGAATCCGAGACGGGGCAGCGCGCGCTGCACCGCCTGTCCCTGGGGGTCGAGGATCTCCGGCTTGAGCATGACGTCGACTACGACGCGTGCCACTGGCACTCCCGGTGGTGTCTTCGTGAGGCGGGGGAACTCCAGACTACCGGGGGTTTCGAGCGTGTTTGCTGGCCGGGGATGGTGACGCGCGTAGACCGACGACCCTTACGCCACAAGGGCTCCACCCGCCCGCCACCCCCCGCCGGGTGCCCCTTTTCGCCGGATTCCGGAACCCCCGCGAGAACCACCGAAGAGCACCCGAATACCGGCACTCCGGACAGATCGGCCAGTCGAGTGCACCGGTATCCGGCACCCGGCGAAGACACGTGAATATCCGGAAAAGAAAGCCGGACTCTTCGATTTCTCCCCGCTTCGGGTGCAGAATAGGGCCACCTGCCGCGGTGAGTGCTGCGTATCCGGCACGGCCATCCGGCCTGCCCGTATGCGCTTGCGCGAAGGGTGCACATCAGGCCCCGGGGCGCACCCGCGCCCTTGTCGGCCGAATTGCCCGAGAGGATTGACACCCATGGCTCAGCGTGTAGTTGTCACGCTCTCCGACGACCTGGACGGCGGCGCAGCCGCAGAAACCGTCCACTTCGGCGTCGACGGGAAGTCGTACGAGATCGATTTGTCCGTGGACAACGCGGAAAAGCTGCGGGAGGCCCTCGCCCCGTTCGTCGCGGCCGGCCGCCGCCAGAGCCGTACCGGAAAGTCCTTCCGCCGCACCGCCCTCACCCCCGACCCGGCCGCCGTGCGCGCCTGGGCCCAGTCCCGCGGCATGGAGCTGCCCGCCCGCGGCCGCATCCCGAAGCACGTCTACGAGGCCTTCGCCGAGGCGAACTGACCGCCCCGGCCCCGGTCGTCCCACCCTCGATCGAAGGGTGGGGCGACCACCCCGAAAGATGCTGTAGAGTATTCCTCGTCGCCGCAACGGAGAGATCCGGAGAGGCGGCAGGTGCCCCAGGCACCAGGCGGACGTGGCTCAGTTGGTAGAGCATCACCTTGCCAAGGTGAGGGTCGCGAGTTCGAATCTCGTCGTCCGCTCGCAGTAGCGAGCACAACTCAATAGTTCCATCCTGCGGACGTGGCTCAGTTGGTAGAGCATCACCTTGCCAAGGTGAGGGTCGCGAGTTCGAATCTCGTCGTCCGCTCCAGTACGAAGGGTCCTCTCGGAAGAGAGGGCCCTTCGGCGTTTCCCGCTCCGGTGGAATCGCGACGGCACCCATGACATTTGTCATCGCCCACCCGTGGATCCGCACCGGGTTCCGGTGAGACCGCGCACTGCCCGCGCGGCCCGGTCGGCGGAAGGCTTGAGGCATGGAAACGAGCCAGCCCCACGCCGCCGGCGACCACGTGATCGAGGTCACCGACCTGCACCGCCACTACGGCGCCGGCAGTGACCGCTACCACGCGGTCCGCGGCGTCGACCTCACCGTCGGCCGCGGCGAGCTGTTCGCCCTGCTGGGCACCAACGGGGCCGGCAAGACCTCCACCATGGAACTCATCGAGGGCCTCGCCGCCCCGACCGAGGGCCGGGTCCGGGTGCTCGGGCACGACCCGCACCAGGAGCGGGCCGCCGTCCGCCCCCGGATCGGCATCATGCTCCAGGAGGGCGGCTTCCCGGGCGACCTCACCGTCGGCGAGACCGGCCGCGCCTGGGCCGGCATCACCAGCCACGCCCGCCCCCTGGACGAGGCACTGGAGCTGGTCGGCCTCGGCCACCGCCGCGGCGTCCGGGTCAAGCAGCTCTCCGGCGGCGAGCGCCGCCGCCTCGACCTGGCGATGGCCCTGCTCGGACGGCCCGAGGTGCTGTTCCTGGACGAGCCGAGCACCGGCCTCGACCCGGAGGCCCGCGCCGCCGTCTGGCAGCTGGTCCGCGAGCTGCGCGCCGAGGGCACCACGGTGCTGCTCACCACGCACTACCTGGAGGAGGCCGAGGAGCTCGCCGACCGGCTGGCGATCATGCACGACGGGCAGATCGTCGCGGCCGGCACGGTGGCCGAGGTGATCGCCGGGCGCCCGTCCCGGATCGGCTTCGAGCTCCCCGCGTTCACCGGCACCTCCCTCCCGCCGCTGGCCGGCGCCACGGTCACCGTCGACGGCCGGAAGGTCACCGTCAAGACGCCCGCCCTCCAGGCCACCCTGACCGAGCTGCTCGGCTGGGCCGACCGGCACGGGATCGCGCTCGGCGCCCTCGACGCCCGCAGCGCCTCGCTGGAGGAGGCCTTCCTCGCCATCGCCTCCGAGGCCGGCCACCGGCCCCCGGCCGACACCCCGGCCGCTCCCCCCGCCCGCCGCAAGCTGATCGGACTCGCCCGATGACCACCGCCACCACCACCTCCGGTCCGCAGAGCACCCGGTCCTCCGGCGTCGGCCCGCGGAGCACCGTCGTCCGCCGACTGCTCGCCCTCGGCCGGGCCGAGGGGGTCCTGCTGCTCCGCAACCGGACCGCCCTGTTCACCGCCGTACTGCTGCCGGTGCTGCTGGTCGGCGGGCTCAAGAACGTCCTCGACCAGCAGGCGGAGAGCAGCCCCGGCCTGGACGTCGACTCGCTGCTGGTCAACGGCGCGGTCGGCATGGTGCTGGCCTTCGTCGTCTACTACAACCTGACCGCCGCCTATGTGGCCCGCCGCGGCGAGCTGGTGCTCAAGCGGCTGCGCACCGGGGAGGCCAGGGACATCGAGATCCTGGTCGGCACCGCCGTCCCCTCGGTCGGCCTGGCCCTGCTGATGTGCGGGGTGATCGGTGTCGTCGGCGCCACCGCCCTGGACCTCACCGCACCGGTCAACCCGCTGCTGCTGGTCGCCGGCCTTGCCCTGGCGGTCGCGACGCTGATGGCACTGGCCGCCGTCTCCAGCGCCTTCACCCGGACCGTGGAGAGCGCCGGCATCACCACCATGCCGGTCCTGCTGATCACGCAGTTCGGCTCCGGGCTGTTCGTCCCGCTGGAGGTCATGCCCGAGCGCCTCGCCGACATCTGCCGTCTGCTGCCCGCCACCCCGGCCTTCCAGCTGGTCCGGGTCGGCTGGTTCGGCACCGACGGCTCGGCCGCCCCGACCGGTTTCGCCGGCACCTGGGCCACCGCGGCTCCGCACCTGGTCACCGGGAGCGTCTGGCTCGCCCTCGCGGTCTGGGGCGCCGTCCGGTACTTCCGCTGGGAGCCGCGCCGCTGAGTGCCCGTCCGGCCGGTACCGATCCGAAGGCCCGCTCCCCGTTCGACCTCTGATATGAAGGCCGCAGCACGATCATGGCGGAACGGGGAGCGGACGAGATGGGTGTCGTGAATCCGGTGCGCGTGTGGCGGGGCCGTTCCAAGCCCCAGCGCTCCGAGCTCTACCTCCGCTGGTCGCTCTATCTGATGGCGCTGGCCCCGCTGCCGGTCACCCTGCTGATCAACTCGGCCGACCCGGGGTCCGGGGCCCACCCGGCCGCCCGGGTGTCCCTGGTGGTCGGCCTCGCCCTCACCCTGGTCACCCTGCGCGCCTACCGCACCTCGCTGGACCACTACCTGAACCGGCCCACCGACCATCTGCGCTGGCTCGCCGTCAACGGCGTCGTCGCGGTGGCCGGGTCCTGGGCGGTGCTGCTGCTCGGCCCGCGGGTCGAGCCGGTCCCCGGCGGGGAGGAGGTGGTCTTCACCCTCCCGGTCGTCAGCACCATGCTCTTCTCCGCCTTCGGCCCGGCCTCGGTCGGACTGCCCCCGCGACGGGCCGCCCTTGCCGGGGCCGGCGCTCTGGTCGCGGTCCTCCCCGCGATGCTGCTCACCGGTGCCGCCCCGGGGACGTCCCTCGGGGTCCTGGTCGGCAGCGGCCTGGTGATGGTCCTCATCGGCTGCAGCTGCCGCAGCTTCGCCTGGCTCCAGTCCGTGGTCCAGGAGCTGGACACCGCCCGCGAGGCCCAGGCCCGGCTGGCCGTCGCCGAGGAGCGGCTGCGGTTCTCCCGAGACCTGCACGACGTGATGGGCCGCAACCTCACCACCATCGCGCTCAAGAGCGAGCTGGCCGTCCAGCTGGCCCGGCGCGGCCGCCCGGAGGCCGCCGAGCAGATGGCCGAGGTGCAGCAGATCGCCCAGGAGTCCCAGCGCGAGGTCCGCGACGTGGTCCGCGGCTACCGGACGGCGGCCCTGCACGCGGAGGCGGTCGGCGCCCGCGCGGTGCTCCGCTCCGCCGACGTGGTCTGCGAGATCGACCTCGGTGAGCACACCGAGGAGCTTCCGGAGGCGGTCCAGTCGGTGCTCGGCTGGGTGATCCGCGAGGCCACCACCAACGTGCTGCGGCACAGCGAGGCGGGCCACTGCTCGATCAGGCTCCGCCGCGAGGGCGGCCGGGCCCTGCTGGAGCTGGAGAATGACGGGGTGCCGGCCGTGCCGCTGCCCTCCCAGGGCGGCGGGACCGGCCTGAGCGGCCTGCGGGAACGGCTCGCCGCCCACAACGGCGAGCTGACCGTCCCGGACGCCGGGCCGGGGCTCTTCCGGCTGCTCGCCAGCGTCCCGCTCTGACCCCCCGCCGTACGGAAGGCCCGCCGATGACCGACCCCGCGCCCGTCCGCGTCCTGCTCGCCGACGACGAGCACCTGATCCGCGGCGCGCTCGCCGCGCTGCTCTCCCTGGAGGAGGACATCGCCGTGGTGGCACAGGCGGCCTCCGGCCCGGAGGCGCTGGCGATGGCCGAGGCGCACCAGCCGGACATCGCGGTGCTGGACCTCCAGATGCCCGGTCTGGACGGCATCGAGGTGGCCACCCGGCTGCGGGCGCTGCTGCCGGACTGCCGCTGCATGATCGTCACCGGTCACGGCCGCCCCGGCTATCTGAAGCGGGCGCTGGAGGTCGGCGTCCGGGGCTTCCTGCCGAAGACCGTCTCCGCGGCGGACCTGGCCGGGATCATCCGGACCGTCCGGGCCGGCGGCCGGTACGTGGATCCGGAGCTCGCGGCGGACGCGATCTCCGCCGGGGAGACACCGCTGACCCCGCGCGAGACCGATGTGCTGGAGCTGGCCGCCGACGGCACCTCGATCGCCGGGATCGCGGAACGCGCCTCGCTCTCCCAGGGCACCGTGCGCAACTACCTGTCCTCGGCCGTCGCCAAGCTGGGCGCGGAGAACCGGCACGCGGCGGTGCGGATCGCCCGCGAGCACGGCTGGATCTGACCGCCGGCCCGCGGGCGCCCGCCCGGTCTCAGACCCAGGTCAGGCCGGTGATCCGCTCGTACGCCTCGACGTACTTGGCACGGACCCGGTCGACGACCTCGGCCGGCAGCTCCGGCGGCGGCTGCTCGCTCTTCCGGTCCCAGCCGGAGGCCGGGGAGGTCAGCCAGTCGCGGATGATCTGCTTGTCGAAGGAGGGCTGGGGGTGGCCCGGCTCCCACTCGTCGGCCGGCCAGAAGCGCGAGGAGTCCGGGGTGAGCACCTCGTCGCCGATCACCAGCTCGCCGTCCAGCAGGCCGAACTCGAACTTGGTGTCGGCCAGCAGGATGCCCCGGCCGCGGGCGATGTCCCGGGCCCGGGAGTAGACGTCCAGGGTGGTCCGGCGGAGCTGGTTGGCCAGCTCGGCGCCGACCCGGCGGGCGGTCTCCTCGTAGGAGACGTTCTCGTCGTGCTCGCCGACCTCGGCCTTGAGGGCGGGGGTGTAGATCGGGGCGGGCAGCTCGGAGCCGTCGTCCAGGCCATCGGGCAGCGCGATGCCGCAGACGGTGCGGGAGACCCGGTACTCCTCCAGGCCGGAGCCGGCCAGGTAGCCGCGGGCGACGCACTCGACCGGCACCATGTCCAGGCTGCGGCAGACCAGGGTGCGGCCCTTCCAGTCGGCGGGGGCGCCGGCCGGGACCTTGGTGGAGACCACGTGGTTGGGCACGATGTCGGCGATCCGCTCGAACCACCACAGCGAGAGCTGGGTGAGGATGCGGCCCTTGTCCGGGATCTCGTTGGGCAGCACCCAGTCGTAGGCCGAGGTGCGGTCGCTGGCGACCATCACCAGCTCACCCGACTCGGCGCGGTACAGGTCGCGCACCTTGCCGGTGTGCAGGTGGACCAGGCCGGGCACCTGGACCGGCTCGGGCTTGGTGACAAATCCGCTCAAGATCGTCTCAGTCCTCAGGGGTCGTTCGCGGGCGTGGGGCGCGAAAGGGGAGGTCACTGGGGTCGAGTCTGTCATGGCCCCCGGTCCGGCCCGGGGGCCGGACCCGGGCCGCAGCGGTCAGCCGTTCTTGCAGAGCCGGTCCAGCAGGTTCGCGGTGGCCCGCTGGATCCGCTCGTCCGTGAGCCCCGGGCGGTCCAGCGCGGGCGACCAGGCGAAGGTGCCGGAGGCGAAGACGTAGGCGCCGCTGGGGGCCCGGTAGAGCGAGGTCTCCTGGTGCCGGGTGCGGCCGGCCAGGTCCCGGTACGGGGAGTGGGCGAGCAGCACCCGCTCGCTGTGCTCGGGCAGGGCGACCCTGGGGTAGTAGCGGTCCGCCTCGCCCGCCACCAGCCCGGGCAGCTCCTCGCCCTCCTGGACACCGGTGCCGTCCCAGAGCCAGTGCGCGGTGTGCCGGGCGACCAGCGGGACCGGCGCGGCGACCCGGCCGGAGTACTGCAGTCCGAGCAGGTGCTGCTCGGGCTCGCCGGCGTCGCGCCACAGCGCGCTGGCGGCGCCGGGCACCCCGGCCGCCGGGCTGCCCGGGCCGACCTTCTGGCGCTTGCGGCAGTTGAGCATCCGGTTGGGCTCGCCGGAGGGACCGGGGCTCAGCTCGACCCGCCAGTACATGGTGTTGGCGGAGAGGAAGACCAGCGAGGTGCCGCCGTCCCGGGCCCGTTCGGCGGCGCGGCGCATCGGCTCGGACCAGTACTCGTCGTGGCCGGGGAAGACCAGCGCCCGGTGCCGGGAGGCGTCGACCAGGCCGGCGTGCAGGTCGGTGGCGGTGGCGTAGGAGAGGTCGTAGCCGTAGCGCTCGGCCCAGCGGATGAAGTCGTAGGCGTGGCCGACGTGCAGCGGCAGCCCGGCCGTGGCGTGCGGCCGGTCGAAGGAGACGGTGACGGCCGCCTCGGGCTCGCCGACCAGCCGGCCGCCGTCCCAGGCGTGGTAGAGGCTGGCGCCGCTGCGGCCGTCCTCGGGGAAGAGGTTGTACGCCTGCCAGGTCACGTCGGGGAGCACCAGCAGCAGCTCGGCGGAGCGGTTCTGGTCCTCGAAGTCCCGCACCGTGAAGGGGATGTGGCTGCGGTGCAGCATGTCGGCGGTGGTGAGCACGGCGACGTAGGCGCCGGGCCGCCAGTGCTGCGGGATCTGCAGCCGCCAGGTGTGCCACCAGTGGTGGCAGGAGACGGTCCGGCCGACCACCATCGGGGCCGGCTGGGACATCCCGGCGATCAGCGGACTGGACGTCATGTGGTGGGCGCCGTCGCCCGCGTAGTGGCCGATCCGGAAGACGTCGACGGTGAACTCGCGGGGCGGATTGACGGTGACCCGCAGGTCCACCGAGCCGCCGGGGCGGACCACCCCGGCCGAGGCGAAGCCCTTGATCTGCAGTTCCTCGTCGTTGGCGCCGAGCGGGCTGCCGACCGCCGGTCTGCCCCGCACCCCGGCGGACAGCGGGCGCTGCCCGGGCGCGTCCACCGAGACGTACCAGGGCACTTCGTGGCCCTCGGCACCGGCGACGTACTGGTCCGGGCTGCGCAGCCAGGGCAGCGGGCCCTGGCCGAAGGGGTCGGAGACGCTGTGCGCGTGCGTCCCGGACTCCCAGCGGCGGTTGAGTTCGGTCCCCACGCGCGCCCCTCCCAGGTGCACCTTCGCCGGTTGGCACGTGCCTCCCGGATGTGCGTGCGGTCTAATACACCACACCGCGCTGGCGCTGCGTCACCCCACGGTAGCAACTAGTGGCGGGAATCTTCCGGGCCGTCGGACGGACGGCCTCCGGCCTGCGAAGACCCGGGGCGACCGGTCCGGCCGGGGGCGCTCAGCACCGGAGCCCGCGCCCCCGAGGGGCCGGCCGGGGCGGGGTCAGAGCCGGACCGGCTTCTCCAGCCGGACGTCCGCGGCGTCCAGCCAGGCCCGCAGCGGCCCGTCCTGGCCCTGTTCGACGGCCTGGGCGACCGGCTCGGCCAGGTCGGTGCGGCGGACCCCGCCGAGCAGCAGCACCGGGCCGTCCAGCCAGTCGAGACCGGGGACGGCGCCCGCGGTGTCCACGGCGGCGCAGCAGACCATCGCGGTGACGTGGTCGACCAGGACGTCCCGCCCGGACCTGACCGGTTCGAGCAGCGGCGCGGGCGCGGTGGTGCGCGCCAGCTGGGCGGCGAGCGCGGCGGCCAGCCGCTCGCCGTCGCCGTCGGCCAGCCGGCCCAGCAGCCGGGTCAGCGTCGGGGCGACGGGACGGGCCTGCGGGGCGAGCAGGTCCAGCGCCGACTGCAGGGCGGCGGCGCGGGCCCGCCAGCCGGCGTCCACCACCTCGGCCGGGTAGTCGACCCACTCCAGCTCGCGCCAGGCACCGGAGGCGGGCGCCCCGAAGAACAGCTCGGCGGCGAGCCGGGAGACCGCGGCGTCCACCTCGCCCGGCTCCTCCAGCAGGTCGCAGGCCGGGCGGTCGCCGAGCCGGCTGCTGTAGCCGTCGGCCAGCCGGTCGCGCCGGGACAGCTCGGTGAGCGCGGCCACCACCCCGGCGTTCAGGTGCGCGGGGTGCCGGCCGAGCCGCCAGGCGGGCAGCGCGACCCGGGTGAGCAGCCGGTCCCAGCCCGCGTAGGCGAGGCCGACCTGCTCCTGGGCGGCGATCCGCAGGCCGTAGTCGACGCCGCGGGCCTGCTCGGAGGCCCAGCCGGCGACGGAGCGCTCCAGCTCGGCGGCGTGCTCGCGGCAGGCGCCCAGCAGCCGGCGGGTGATCCGGTCGGTGAGGCGGTCGGCCAGGGCGACCGGGCCCCGGCGGGGCGGGCGCGGTGCGCAGTCCCCGGGGAGTCCGGCCGGTCCGTCGGCGGGGCCGGCGTCCAGGCTGGCGTCCAGCGCGCGCAGGAAGTGCCGGGCGGCGGCGATCTCCGGGTCCGCGGCGGCCGCGGTGCCGGCCACCACCGGGGCGAGCAGGGCCCGCAGCTCACCGGCCCGCATCCACCAGAGGAACGGCGAGCCGATGACCAGCACCGGGGCGGTCGGTTCGTGGCCGGCCGCCCGGGAGCGGCGGGGCCTCGGCGTCGGCACGTCCTCCAGCCAGC
The DNA here is from genome assembly GCF_001279805.1 of Streptomyces sp. XY431. Lineage (NCBI taxonomy): Bacteria > Bacillati > Actinomycetota > Actinomycetes > Kitasatosporales > Streptomycetaceae > Streptomyces > Streptomyces sp. XY431. The sequence continues at coordinate 123,357 of NZ_LGDO01000001.1, read as the reverse complement.
TGTCGCAGTCCGGGGTGAGCGCCACGGCGGACGGCGCGGGGACCTCCAGCCGGTCCGCCAGTTCGTCGATCAGCCGGTACAGCTCGGGGGCCTGGGCGCGGTCCAGCGGCACGGCCGGGGTCTGCGGCGGGACGGCCCGGCGGTAGGCGCGGGCGGCCAGCCCGGCCACCAGGAGGGTCAGCGCGGCCACCGCGCAGACCGTCCAGCGGGCGATGTCCCAGCCCGCCCCGTCGGGGGCGCCCGGGGCACCGATCCGCCCGGTGAACCGGCCGGCGAGCAGCACCACCGCGGTGGCGGCGGGCAGCGCGGCGGCGGCCAGGGCGAGACCCCGGATCCGCAGGACCGCCTGGGCGTGAGCGCGCGCGGTGTCGACAGCGGCCATACGGTGCGGCACCCCCTTCGGAGCCCTGGGGCACCCGTGAGGGGCCCTGAGCCGATTCGAAACGATCAGTTCCGACCGGGAATCGGTGGTGTCCGAGCCCCGGTAGTACATGCTGCGTGGCGCTTCCGACATTTTCGACGCCCGGGTCCGGGTGGGCGTTCCGGATCGACCCGGTTTCCACTCGTCCCGGTGACACCGCCCGAAAACCGGACGACCGCCCCCGGGAAGCGCCCGGCGGGTCCGGTCCGGCCGGACGCCGTCCAGCATCCCCCCGCACGACCACCGTTACCCGGCGGCGGCCGGAAGCGGCCCGACCTGTGGTGCCGTGGTCCAGCGCACCATAAGGCCGGGCGGCCGGTTACGTCAGCCGGATGCGGTCGCTGTCACTCGATGGGCTGGATTCCGGGGACCGAACGGTGTGGCGGCACCGGGTGTCGCTCCCGTCCCACCCGGCCCGGAAACGCCGGGGTGCGCTGCGGCCATGGGGGTTGTCCACGAGGTGCGGGGGAGGGCGCGGGGGCTCCCCCGGCGTCCGCGCCGGGGCTCGCGCCGGGCGGGCCCGCGGGGCGGCGCCGACGGCCGCCGACGGGCCGGGAGGGCGCGGCCCGGAACGCCCGGGCCCCCGGCGCGCGGAGGCGTGCCGGGGGCCCGGGGACGGAACGGGGGCGGGCGGCCGCTACTGCGCGGCCTTCAGGGCGATGTCCCCGCGGTGCTGGCCGCCGGCCAGCGAGATCCGCCCGACCGAGCGGTACGCCCGCTCGCGCGCCTCGACGAGGTCGCCACCGGTCGCGGTGACGGACAGCACCCGGCCCCCGGCGCTCAGCACCCGGCCGTCGCCGTCCGCCTTCGTCCCGGCGTGCAGCACGTACGCGGTGCCGTCGGCGGCCTCGGCCTCGGCCAGGCCCTCGATCGGGTCTCCGGTGCGCGGCGCCGCCGGGTAGCCCTCGGCGGCGATCACCACGGTGACCGCGGCGCCCTCGTCCCAGCGCAGCGGCTCCAGCTGGTCCAGGGTGCCGGTGGCCGAGGCGTGCAGCACACCCGCCAGCGGGGTGCGCAGCCGGGCCAGCACGACCTGGGTCTCCGGGTCGCCGAAGCGGGCGTTGAACTCGATCACCCGGGTGCCGCGCGAGGTCAGCGCCAGACCGGCGTAGAGCAGGCCGGAGAACGGGGTGCCGCGGCGGCGCAGTTCGTCCACGGTCGGCTGCAGTACGGTCGCCAGGACGTCCTCGACCAGGCCCTCGGGGGCCCAGGGCAGCGGCGAGTAGGCGCCCATGCCGCCGGTGTTGGGGCCCTGGTCGCCGTCCAGGGCGCGCTTGAAGTCCTGGGCGGGCTGGAGCGGGAGGACGGTGGTGCCGTCGGTGATCGCGAACAGCGAGACCTCGGGGCCGTCCAGGTACTCCTCGATCACCACCCTCTCGCAGGCCTCGGCGTGGGCCAGCGCCTCCGCGCGGTCGGAGGTGACCACGACGCCCTTGCCGGCGGCCAGGCCGTCGTCCTTGACCACGTAGGGCGGGCCGAAGGCGTCCAGTGCCTCGGCGGCCTCGGCGGCGGTGGTGCAGACGTAGGAGCGGGCGGTGGGTACGCCGGCGCCGGCCATCACGTCCTTGGCGAAGGCCTTGGAGCCCTCCAGCAGGGCGGCCTCCGCGGACGGGCCGAACACCGGGATGCCGGCCGCGCGCACGGCGTCGGCGACGCCCGCGACCAGCGGGGCCTCCGGGCCGACCACGACCAGTTCGGCGCCGAGCCGCCCGGCGAGCGCGGTGACCTGCGCGCCGTCGAGCTGGTCGACCGGGTGGACCGTCGCCACCTGCGCGATCCCGGCGTTGCCCGGGGCACAGTGCAGCTCGGTCACGGCGGGATCTTGGGACAGAGAGCGGCACAGGGCGTGTTCGCGGGCGCCGCCGCCGATGACGAGGACCTTCACGCTGGGTAAGGGTAGTCGGTGGCCGGTTCCGGCCGCTCTCCGGTCCCGTAGGAAGAGACAATCGAGGGGGTCGGGTACACGCACGGCCTCGGAGGATCATCCAGTCCCGGGGGTACCGGAGTCGCCCCGCGGTGCCCGGGTCAGGACAGCGGGTCGCCGACGACTCCCTCGGACGGGTGAAATCCCGCCGACCGCCGCAACCCTCCCACCTCGGGATCCGGTGGCCGAATCCGATAACGATCATTGGTGAAGCGCCCCCATGATCAGCCATTTGGCGGTAAGAAGTGCTGTTGGACCACCGCCGGCGGCCGTCGGCGGTACCGCCCCGGGACACCCGCACCCGCCCCGGAACGGCGGCGTGTTCGGCGCGTTGTCCGGCGTTTCACCGGCCGTCAGGCCGACGACACGTCAGTCCGCGCGGAGTCGGGACCAGCCAGACCAGCCGTCCGCCCGCCACAGGGAGCCCCACAGGTGAGCCAGCCGGAAATGCAGCCCGAGGAGAGTGCCTGGGGCAAGGAGATCGGCGAGGAGGATCCGCCCGCCGCGGCCCTCGCGCACCGCTCGTCGACCCGCCACCGGTCCGACCTGAGCGCCCGCCAGTTCCCGCTCGGGGACTGGGGGGAGCCCGCCGAGCGGCTGGAGGAGCTGTACCGCTGGTCCGAGGAGCGGGCGGTCGAGGCGATCGACTGGTACCGCCGGGACCGGATCTGGAAGCGCCGCTGGGCCCGGCTGCTGCGCTTCGGCACGACCGGCTTCGCGGTCGGCGGGGTCACCGCCCCGCTGGTCGACCTCACCGGCACGGTCGCCCACGCCGCCGACTGGGGCTACGTCGGGCTGGCGCTGGCCGGCGCCTGCTACGGCGCGGACCGGGCGTTCGGACTGACCTCCGGCTGGATGCGCGACGTGTCCACCGCCCAGGCGCTGCAGCGGCGGCTGGAGGCCTTCCAGTTCGACTGGGCGTCGGAGTGCGTCCGGGAGGTGCTCGGCCCCACCGAGGGGACCGCGGGCGAGGCCGCCGAGCGGTGCCTCGGGGTGCTGCGGCGGTTCTGCGAGGACGTCTCGGACATGGTCCGCACGGAGACCTCGGAGTGGATGCTGGAATTCCGGGCCGGGATGACCCGGCTGCCCACCCAGGCCTCCGGCAGCTGGGGCGGGCGTACCGAGCCGGGTGTCGGGGCCCAGGTCCGGGTGCTGCCGCCGCCGGGAGCCAGGCCCACCATGCCGCGCCAGCGGCCGCCGGAGGGGCCGCTGCGGTAGCGGGGCGGGCGGTCCGGGCGCGGGCGGCGGCCGACCGTAGCCGGTCGGCGGTCGTGGCCTGCGGCTCAGGCGAAGACGACCATCGAGCCCTGGTGCAGGCTCCGGGTCGCCGCCGCGTACAGGCCCGCCCAGGCGTGCCGCTCCCGGGCGAACGGGTGCAGGTCGTCCAGCGGCGGTCCGAACGGCTGCTCCAGGCCGGTCGGACCGAGCGGCCTGGTCGGCGCCGGCGGGTCGAGCGGGTCGATGCCCAGCGCCGGGGCCACCGCCTGGAGCTCGCGCAGCAGCCCGTGGCTGGAGCCGAGCGGCCCGCCCGAGGCCAGCAGCGACTCCTCCACCAGCGGGGCGGCGAACTCGATCGGCACATAGGCGCCGGCGTGGTCGAAGTGCCAGACCAGGTGCGACTGCTCGGCGCTGCTCTCGAACATCTCCAGCAGCTGCTCGTAGTCCCCGCCCAGCGCGTCCACCGGCGTGATGTCCAGGCCGGTGAGGCCCAGCAGGTAGGCCCGGCGCAGGAAGTGCAGCGAGTCGTAGTCGAAGGCGGCTATCGGCTCGACCGCCCCGCTGAGTCCCGGCACGTACCGGTAGACCGGCATCTCGGGGAGGCCGTTGTCGGCCAGCACCCGGTTGTAGAGCGCGAGGTCGTCCCGGAACGGGTTGTCGGGGCTGTGGCTCAGTACGTCCACCAGCGGGACGAGCCAGAGGTCGCAGGCCATGGGCCGGCTCTTCCTCTCCGGGCGGCGGGAACCGGCCGCGCGGCGGCGGACGGCGGATGGGCGGGGGTCGGTACCCGGACGGTCGGTACGAGGAGCGGCCGGGACGAACGACCGCCCACCCTACCGGCCCGGCGCGCGATGCGGATCGGGCCGCCCCTCGGGCAGTTGGCCGGACGGCGGTTCGGGCAGCCGGCGGCCGAACCGTCCGTACGGGACCGACCTCGGCTGCGGCACCAGGCCGAGGCCCAGGCCCAGTTCACGGCCCAGCTCGCGGCCGAGGTCGCGCTCCCGGCCCCGGGCACCGCCGTCCTCCCGGCCCGGCTCCGCCGGGAGGTGCGCGGTACCCGGCGCCGGCTGCTCCGGCCCGCTGCCGCCCTCGGTCCGCGGACTCTGCGCGGCACTCTCCGGCCGCGGCGCGCTCCCCGCCTCCGCGTCCTCACCGGTCCGGGGCGCCACCGGGCCGTCCTGCCCCCCGGGGCCGCCCGGTGCGGCGACCGGGCGCCCGGTCAGCAGCGGCAGCACCCCCACCGTCTCCACCGGCTGCCCGGCCAGCTCGGCCAGCAGTCCGACGGTGAAGAGGTTGTACTCGCAGACGATCCGGTGCACACGCGACACGTCGCGCGCCTCGATCGCGTCCACCAGGTCGAGGTGGCTGTCCCAGCAGACCCCGTCCAGCTGCGGCATCGACCGCAGGTACCGCGCGGCGAACATCCACGACTGCACCCGCAGCCAGTCCAGGTAGTCGGCGATCCGGCGGTTGCCCAGCAGGCCGGCGACCTCCTGCCAGAACCGGCGGTCGCAGCCCACCATCACGTCCAGGTTGCCCGACCGGGCCGCCCGCACCGCGGCGTCCGCCCGGCGGCGCAGCGAGGGCAGCCGGCTGTCGTCCGGCGGGCCGGGGTTCACGGCCAGTCGGCGGAAGTAACTGTCGGTGATCAGCACCCGGGACTCGAAGATCTCCCGGAAGTCGTCCCAGCCGAACTCGGGAACGGTGAAGCCCCGGTGGTGCTCGGCCCGGAGCAGCCCCTGCGCGGCGAGGTCGACCAGCGCCTCGCGGGCCGGGGTCGCCGAGACCCCGTAGAGCTCGGCGATCTCCTTGACGGTGAAGTTCCGCCCGGCCGCGAGCCGGCCGGCCATCATCTCCTCGCGCAGCGCGCCCGCGATCTGCTCGCGCAGGCTGTTGCGCTGGATCACTGGACGGGTGCCGCCCGCACCGGTGCCGAACATGCGCGCGACCTCCTCGGGCGGGCTGGCGGCCGGACGGGACAGACCGGCGGAAGAACGGCTGGTAACACGACGAGGGCTCATCTTCTCAAAAAGGACACGGCCGTGTACAAGCCCCCCACATGCGCCCGTCCGCGCCCCTGCCTCCTGAAGTCCTGTCCTCGCTCCTGACCTGCTCCGACTCCTCCCGGGGGGGGTGTCGTCAGCGCTGGACCGGTGCCGGGATGCCGAGCAGCCGGTCCCGGTGCACCGGGAACTCCGCCCGCGCCTTGGCCACCTCGGCCGGGTCGAACTCCACGGTCAGCACCTCCTCCCCGGGCCCCGCCTCGGCCAGCACCCGGCCCCACGGGTCCACCGCGATGCTGTGGCCGGCCTGCTCGACCCCGCCGTGCGTGCCCGCCGTGTTGCAGGCCAGGACGTACGCCTGCTCCTCCACCGCGCGCGCCCGGTTCAGCAGCGTCCAGTGCTCCCGCCGCCGCGCCGGCCAGGCCGCCGGGACCACCAGCACCTGCGCACCGGCGTCCAGCAGCGCCCGGAACAGCTCCGGGAAGCGCAGGTCGTAACAGGTCGCCAGGCCCAGCGTGCCGACGTCGGTGGCCGCGGTGACGATCTCCTGACCGGCGCCCATCACCACCGCCTCACCGCTGTCGAAGCCGAAGCGGTGGATCTTGCGGTAGGTGTGCACCAGCTCGCCGTCCGGGGCGAACAGCAGTGAGGTGTTGTAGATCGGCCCGTCCGGATCGCGCTCGACGATCGAACCGGCGTGCAGCCAGACGCCCGCCGCCTTCGCCGCCGCCGCCATCGCGTCCGAGGTCGGCCCGTCCAGCGCCTCGGCGCCGTCCGACCAGAGGTCGTAGGCGAAGCCGCCGAGCGCCCACAGCTCGGGCAGGACCACCAGGTCGGATCCCCGCTGGGCCCGTACCAGGGCGGCCGCACGGGCCCGCCGTTCGGCCGGGGGCTCCGTGTCGGAGACCGCGAGTTGGATCAATGAAGCGCGCACAGTACCACCGTCCACGGCAAGAGTCCTACGATCGTCACCCGAAAGCGCTGCCCTGCTCTCACCCGGCAGCGTAACGTGCGGTTAGCGTGTGCGCCCGGGACCCGGACCTTCCCGACCGGTCCCGGAGCGCGCGGACACGCGTGGCAAGGCAGCTGACGGAGGGCCGGAGATTCCCGTGACGGACAACCAGACCGTGCAGGCGTACACCGACGCGTGGACGCAGTCCATCGAGGCGATATCCGAACTGGTGGCACCCCTGCCGGAGGGCTCCTGGAACCGGGCCACCGAGTGCCCCGGCTGGTCGGTCCGGGACATCGTCTCGCACGTGATCGCCGTCGAGTCCGAACTCCTCGGCGACCCGCGCCCGATCCACTCACTGCCCCGCGACCTGCTGCACGTCACCACCGACGCCGCCCGCTACCTCGAACTGCCCGTCGACAAGCGCCGCTGCCACACCGCGCTGGAGATGACCGGCGAGCTGGACTACACGATCATCCGCCGCTCCCGGGCACTGCGGAACGCCAAGCAGCTCCCGAACGAGCCGGTCCGCTGGCCGGCCGGCCCGCAGAGCCGCGACATCCCGTACCACGAGCTGCTCCGGCTGCGCGCCTTCGACGTCTGGGTGCACGAGCAGGACCTCCGCCGCGCCCTCGGCACGCCGGGCAACCTCGACTCCCCGGCCGCGCTGGTCGCCCGTGACGTCCTGCTCCAGGGCCTGCCGAAGGCCGTCGCCAACCGGGCCGGCGCCCCGGCCGGCAGCACCGTGGTCGTCGACGTCACCGGCCCGGTCGAGTTCCTGCGCACCGTCCGGGTCGACTCCTCCGGCCGCGGCAGCGTGGACGAGTCCATCAGCCTGGCCCCCGACGTCCAGCTCACCCTCGACTGGGAGACCTACGTCCGCCTCGCCTGCGGCCGCGGCCGCCCCGGCTCGGTGATCGTCGAGGGCGACCGGGAGCTCGCCGACCGGGTCCTGGCCAACTTCTCCGTCACCCCGTAGCCCCTCCGTTCACTCGCCCGGCGTACACGCATCGTGCACGCCGGGCGAGTGCGCCTCGTGCTCCCGTACGGCACATTGGAACCAGTACCCCCCCCCTGTTCGCCGTCGTTGTTCCGGGCAGCGTCACCCGGAAGAAGGAGGGGCGTCCAGATGGACGACGAACAGACGGTGCAGGGGCGGATGGAGCTGGTCCGGTCGAGCTTCCCGGTCACGGGTCAGCCGATCAGGGTCGTGATGATCGACGGCGAGCCGTGGTTCGTCACGGCGGACGTGTGCACGGTGCTGGGCCGTGGCAGCGCGAGCCGTGCGAGCAAGACCCTGGACGGCAAAGAGACACGGACTGTGGACATGCGGCTCGTATGCCTGACTAAGAGTCAGGCATACGACGTTTCCGCAGGTCAGAAACTGCACAGTCGCGGAAATCCACGCTTGAACGTGATCAGCGAGGCCGGCCTCTACATGCTGATCATGCGGTCGAACAGGGCAGCCGGCCAGTCGTTCCAGGAGTGGGTCACCCGGGAGCTTCTCCCCTCCATCCGTCGGGGGGACACCGACATCCCCACCCAGCAGCGGCGGATGGCGGAGACACTCAGCGAGGCGATCGGGCAGCAGGTGTACGTCGTCGCACGGATCGAACACGAGGACTGGCCGGGCCTGACCGTCCACTCCGACGGCACGGTCCACTGCCGCCACGGGGCGATGGCCCTCCGGCTGCCCGGCCCGGACGACAGCGGGCCGCCGTTCGGCCCGTACTTCGAGTGCCCGGGCGGGGAGCACGTCGGGATCCGGGGCAGCCGGGTCGTCCCAGGTTGTCCGAAGTTGCGGATCGTCGACCTGGTCCGGATGCGGGACGAGGCCCGGTCCGGGCCGGAACCCGGAACCACACCCGCCGGCGGCCACGAGAACGTACTGGTGGAGATGCACGGTGCACGGATCTTCGGCACACCGCCGCAGATCGCCGAGTTCATGCGCGAGTACCGAGGCTGACGGAAATGGGGGCAACCCTTGGTAGGACCAAGGGTTGCCCCCATTTCCGTCAGGTCAAAAACCCTGGACCGCCGCCGCCGCGAGCCTCCGCCGCAGCCGCAGGATCATCACGGTGCCCACCGCCATCGGCACGTACTGCCAGCAGAAGGCCCAGCGGAAGGCGCTCGCCGAGTACCCGCCCGCCCCGGCCGGGGTGAGGGCGTCGAGCAGGACGCCGATGCCGAACAGGGTGATCATCGTGCCGATGAAGCCGCCCATGTTGACGATGCCGGAGGCGGTGCCGAGGCGTTCGACGGGGTTGCGGGCGCGGGCGTAGTCGAGGCCGACCAGTGAGGCGGGGCCGTTGCTGCCCATCACCAGGATGATCGAGACCAGCAGCCAGAGCGGCGGGTGACCCTCGGGCCAGGCGAGGGTCACCGCCCACAGCAGCGAGGTGACACCGATGGTGGTGAGCACGATCGGCATCCGGGCCCGGGAGGTCCGGGAGAGCAGTCGGCCGAAGAGGAAGCCGAAGCTCATGTTGGCGAGCACCAGCAGGGTGAGCAGCCCCCCGGCCTCGGTGCGGGTCATGCCCTGGGCCTGGACCAGGTAGGGCAGGCCCCACAGCAGGCCGAAGGCGTTGCCGGGGAACTGCGTGGTGAAGTGGATCCAGAGCCCGAGCCGGGTGCCCGGCTCCTGCCAGGCGTCCCGGATCTGTCGGCGGACAGCGGGGCGGGGCCGTCCGGCCGGTGCGGTGGCCGGTGCGGCGCCCTCCGGCGACTCGCGGAGGAAGAGCGCGACGAGCGCGAAGACGGCGATGCCGAGCAGGGCGATGGCGGTGAAGGTGGGCGTCCAGCCCTCGCTGTGCAGGGCCTGGGCGAGGACGACGGTGGTCACCAGGTTGCCGCTCATCCCGGCGAGGCCGGTCAGCTGGGCGACGAGCGGGTTCTTCGCGGCGGGGAACCAGCGGGCGGCGATCCGCAGCACGCTGATGAACGTCATGGCGTCGCCGCAGCCGAGCACGGCCCGGGAGGCGAGTGCGGGGCCGAAGGCGTCGGAGAAGGCGAAGGCGAGCTGGCCGGTGCTGAGCAGCAGGACGCCGAGCAGCAGGACCTTGCGCGGGCCGAACCGGTCGACCAGCACGCCGACGGGTATCTGCATGGCCGCGTAGACGAGGACCTGGAGGATCGAGAAGGTGGAGAGCGCCGAGGCGCCGATCCCGAAGCGGTCGGCGGCGTCCAGACCGGCGACGCCGAGGCTGGTGCGGTGGATGACGGCCAGGACGTAGACGCTGGCCCCGATGGACCAGGCGATCCAGGCGGCCCGGCCCCCGGGCGGCTGTCGGGGGCCGGTGGCGGGGCCGCCGCCGGTCCCGCCGGTGCGGTCGGCTGTGGCGCGAGGAGCGGAGGCGGACAGGGGGCGGGCTGAACGGGCTGGCTCCACGGTCATAGTGGCCCCAGGTTAGTCATCCCATCATTGGATGCCCAGGGGTGGGGGCCACCCCGATCCCCCGCCCGCCCCGGCTCAGCCGGCCACCGTCCAGGAGACCGAGCGCGTCATGTAGCGCTCCCGGAAGGCCTCGTCGCGCACCCAGTCCGTGGTGTCCCGGACGGTCGCCGTGACGGTCGCGGCGTGCCCGGGCTCCAGCGGCAGCGCGGCGGTGTCCAGCCAGCTGCGGTCCGCCGCCTGCGGCTCGACCGGGGTGCCGTCCAGCGTCCAGTCCACCCGCAGCTGCCGGGCGCCGGTCAGCGGGACCGGCCGGACCTCCAGCCGGGGCCGGCCGGTGACGTCGCCGGGAGCCGGCAGGGCGGCGTCGGTGGGCCGGATCCGGCGGTAGATCTCCTCGATGATCGCCTCCCGCGAGGGCAGGTTGTAGGCCCCGCCGAGGGTGCGCATCACCGAGTCCGGGGTGGGCCGGTAGATGCCGTTGGCGCTGCGGTAGGCGCCGATGGTCCCGGCGCCGTCCGGGGACTCCGCGCCGAGCCAGCGCCACCACTTGGACTGCTTGCGGCGCATGTCGTCGGCGTTCTCGGTGGAGAGGTTGGGGTAGTCGGCGTCGTCGGGCGCGCTGTCGTACTCGTCGCCGAGGTCGCCGACGGTGTGCCCGATCTCGTGCTGGATGATCCGGCCGGCGTCGGGGCTGCCGCCGGCCAGGGTGGTCACCCCGGTGCCGCCGGCGCCGCCGTACTCGGTGGAGTTGGCCAGCGCGATCAGGTACTGCGGGCCCTCGCCGCGGCCGGCGTACCGGGCCGTCGCCTCCTCGTCGGCGCAGAGCAGCCGGGCGGTGCCCTCGCACCAGAAGTGCATGCCGAGCGGGGTGGCGGGGCTGCGGCCGCGGCTCTCGGTCTCGGCGATGCCGGAGACCGGGGAGACCACCTCGACCCGCCTTATGTTGAAGAACCCCTGGTAGCTGCGGAACGGCTCGATCTCCATCAGCGCGCGCCAGGCCCGGTCGGCCTGTTCGCGGAACACGTCCTGCTCCTCGGCGGTGTAGCCGTCGCCGAGCAGGACGAGGGTGATCCGGTTGGCCGGGTCGCCGGTCCGCCGTATGTCGACGGTCGGCGCGTCCCCGGCGGTGCGCAGATCGGCGTGCTGCACCGCGGTGTGCGGCGGGACCGCGCGGTCGGCCGGGGCGCCGGCCCCGATCACCCCGAACGGTGAGGGCCCGGCCAGTTCGAGCGCGGCCGGGAGTACGGCGGTGGACACCAGCACGAGCGCGGCCAGACTCCGGACGATCCGGCCAGGGTTGCCAGGCGGCATACGGGTGCGTCCTCGACGTTCCGGTCACCCGCGTGGCCCGGGTGGTGGACGCGAAGACGTACCCGCCCCGGCGTGTCGTCCTCACGGAACGGCGAAAAAGTCACCGAACTGGACGAACCACAAGGATCTGACCAGTCATACCTATGAGTCCAACCAGGCGATTGTCGATCACCGACCGTGACCTTGGATGCACCGAAAATAGTCAGGAAAATCTTTGGTTCGTCCTGCAACTGCCGCCCCGGGATCGCTGTCTGTACCAGCGAAGGACGCGGGAGAGAGCATGACCGGCCAGGCCGGGGGGCGCTTCCGACGCGATGGAGCGATCCGGCCACCTTCGACACCACACACCACCACCGCGACACCAGACCTTGGGGGGTCCTGTCATGCGCACGTCCGTCATGCCCGCTTCCGCGAAGAACACCGTCGTCCGCCGCCGCGTCGCGGCCGTCGCCGCCACCGTCCTGCTCGCCGGCTCCGTCCAGCTGCTGACCGCCGAGTCCTCCTGGGCCTGCGGCTCGTCGGACGGGGCGGTCGCGGCCGCGCCGAAGGCGGCAGCGAAGGCGGCCGCGCCGAAGACCGACACCGCGAAGGCCGACGCCCCGAAGACCGAGGCCGCCGCCCACAACGGAGCCCCCGAGATCGGCTTCCACATGACCCCCTCGCTGGCCGTCACCGCGGGCGGGCCGAAGGTCGACATCGGGGTCGGGATCGCCAACTTCACCGGGGCCCCCTACCGCAACGTCGTGCCCACGCTCTCGCTCGCCGCGCACATGACGGGCAACGGCGAGGGCGGGGTCTCCTACCTGGACTCCAAGTACCTGGCCGTCGAGTACAACGCCAACGGCACCTGGCAGAAGCTCTCGCTGCGGCGCGGCTGCGACCCGACGCTGTTCGCGACCCCGGCCAAGGGGGTTCCGGTCGCGGACGGCCGCGCCAACCACGTCACGTTCCGTGTGAGCCTCGCCGCGGGTGCCCCGGACGGCCTGGACCTCATCTACGTCGGCCTCGGCGCCACCGCCGAGGACGGGTCGCGCAGCGAGTGGGCGCAGAAGGGGATGACGGTCAAGGTCCCCAAGGCCACCAAGCCCGCTCCGACCACCACCCCCGCGAAGCCCGCCCCGGCCAAGCCCGCCGAGACCGCGAAGCCGACCACGCCCGCGAAGCCCGCCGCCAAGCCGACCACGCCCGCGAAGCCGGCCGCCAAGCCCGCGCCGGTCTCCGACGACACCCCCGCCGCCACCGCGAAGCCGACCGCGCCCGCCGCCGCGCCCGCCGCGCCGAAGAGCACCCCCTCCGCCGCCCCGGCCACCACCGCGCCGGCCGGCACCCCGGAGCTCGCCCAGACCGGCGCCGACACCCCGAACGGCCTGCTCGCGGGCATCGCCGCAGGCATCGCCGCGCTCGGCGCGGGCATGGTGCTCACCGTCCGCCGACTGCGCGCCCAGCGCTGACCCGGACGCGGACGCCGGCGCCCACGACACCGTCGCCGCCGTCCCCGAACGACGGACCACTCCGGGGCCCTCCCCCGCGCCGCACCGGCGCCGGGGGAGGGCCCCCGCCGTGGGAGGTGCGGAAGCTCCGGCCGAATCGCGACAACCCCGACCGGAGTCGGACGTCCCACTCATCGGAGGACGAAACCTGGAGCCGCGCCATGCACGAGCAGACCCAAGAGCAGACCGTCGCCCGCACCGACGACACCGCTTGGTCCTGAGCACCACCGGGACCGCAGGACGAAGGGGCCCGACTCCGCACGGCGGTGCGGAGTCGGGCCCCTTCATGTCTCCCGGGCGGGTCAGCCCCAGGTGATCAGGCGCTTCGGGTGCTCCAGGATGCCCGCGATGTCGGCCAGCACCTTGGAGCCCAGCTCGCCGTCCACCAGCCGGTGGTCGAAGGAGAGGGCCAGCGTGGTGACCTGACGCGGGACGACCTTGCCCTTGTGCACCCACGGCAGTTCCCGGACCGCCCCGAAGGCGAGGATGGCCGCCTCACCGGGGTTGAGGATCGGGGTGCCGCTGTCGACGCCGAAGACGCCGACATTGGTGATCGTGATCGTGCCGCCCTGCATGTCGCCGGGCGCCGTCTTCCCCTGGCGGGCCGTCTCGATCAGCTCGCCGAGCGAGACCGCCAGGCCGGACAGGGTCCGGGCGCCGGCGTCCTTGATGTTGGGGACGATCAGGCCGCGCGGGGTGGCCGCGGCGATGCCGAGGTTCACCTGGCCCTTGATGACGATCTCCTGGGCGGCCTCGTCCCACTGGGCGTTGATCCCGGGGTGGCGCTTGACCGCGGTGAGCAGCGCCCTGGCGACCAGCAGCAGCGGGCTGACCCGGACGTCCCGGCCCAGCTCGCCGCTCTCCTTGAGCCGGCGGACGAACTTCATCGTCCGGGTCACGTCGACCTGGACGAACTCGGTGACGTGCGGGGCGGTGAAGGCCGAGGCCACCATCGCCTGCGCGGTCGCCTTGCGGACGCCCTTGATCGGCACCCGGACGTCGCCCGCGCCGGGCAGGACCACGGCGGTGGACACCGGGGCGGCGACGGCCGGCTCGGCGGCCGGGGCCTCGACGGGGGCCGGCGCCGGGGCGGCGGCGGCCGCCGCGTGGGCGTGCAGGTCCTCACGGGTGATCACGCCGTCCGGACCGGTCGGGGTGACGACCCGGAGGTCGATCCCGAGGTCCTTGGCGAGCTTGCGCACCGGCGGCTTGGCCAGCGGCCGGTCACCGGACACCTCGACGGCCGCCACCGGCACCGGGGCCGGAGCGACCACGGGCGCCGGAGCGGGCGCGGGAGCCGGCACGGCGGCCGTGGCGGTGGCCGTGACCGTGGTGCGCCGCGCCCGGCGCTGGCTGCCGCCGGTCCGCGGACCGTAGCCGACCAGCACCTCGCGCCGCTCGGGCTCGGGCTCCTCGGCGGCCTCGGGGGCCTCGGCGACGGGGGCCGGGGACGGGGCGACGGCGGCGGCGGCGGCGACGGGCGCCCCCGCAGCTCCTGCGGCTCCCGCCACCGCGACCGAGATGATCGCGGTGCCGACGTCGACCGTCGCGCCCTCCGGGAAGAACAGCTGCTCGACGACCCCGGTGAACGGGATCGGCAGCTCCACGGCGGCCTTGGCGGTCTCCACCTCGCAGACGACCTGCCCGTCGGTGACGGTGTCACCGGGCTTGACGTACCAGCTGAGGATCTCGGCCTCGGTCAGGCCCTCGCCCACATCGGGCATCTTGAACTCGCGGAGCGAGCGAACTTCGGTGGTCATCAGCGCTCCCCGGTATCAGTACGCGAACGCGCGGTCGACGGCGTCGAGCACGCGGTCCAGGTCGGGGAGGAAGGACTCCTCGACCCGGGACGGCGGGTACGGCGCGTAGTAGCCGCCGACCCGCAGGATCGGCGCCTCCAGGTGGTAGAAGCAGCGCTCGGTGAGCCGGGCGGCCAGTTCGGCGCCCATGCCCAGGAACACCGGGGCCTCGTGCACCACGATGCCGCGTCCGGTCCGCTTGACGGACTCCTCCAGGGCGGCGAAGTCGACCGGGGTGAGCGAGCGGAGGTCGACGACCTCCAGTCGGCGGCCGTCCTCCTCGGCGGCCGCGGCGGCCTCCAGGCAGACCTTGACCATCGGCCCGTAGGCGATCAGCGTGGCGTCGGCACCGGGGCGGACGATCCGCGCGTCGTGCAGGCCCAGGTCGGCGGAGTCGCCGACCTCGCCCTTGTCCCAGTAGCGGCGCTTGGGCTCCAGGAAGATCACCGGGTCGTCCGACTCGATGGCCTGGCGCAGCATCCAGTGCGCGTCGTGCGCGTTGGACGGGGTGACCACCCGCAGACCGGCGGTGTGGGCGAAGTACGCCTCGTGCGACTCGCTGTGGTGCTCGACCGCGCCGATACCACCCGCGTAGGGGATACGGATGGTGACCGGCATCTTGACGTGCCCGAGCGCGCGGGCGTGCATCTTGGCCAGCTGGGAGACGATCTGGTCGAAGGCCGGGTAGACGAAGCCGTCGAACTGGATCTCCACGACCGGGCGGTAGCCGCGCAGCGCGAGGCCGATCGCGGTGCCGACGATGCCGGACTCGGCGAGCGGGGTGTCGATCACCCGGTCCTCGCCGAAGTCCTTCTGCAGGCCGTCGGTGATCCGGAAGACGCCGCCGAGCTTGCCGATGTCCTCGCCCATCAGGACGGTCTTCGGGTCGCTCTCCAGCGACTTGCGCAGCGCCCCGTTGAGCGCCTTGGCGATACTGAGCTGGCCGGCCATCAGTGGTTCTCCCCCGCCTCGAAGGAGGCCGCGTACTCGATGTACTCGGCCCGTTCCTCATCGACCAGCGCGTGCGGCTCCGCGTAGACGTGGTCGAAGATCAGGGTGGGGTCGGGGTCCGGCATGCTGCGCACGCCCTCGCGCACCCGCAGCCCGAGCTGCTCGCTCTCGGCCTCGATCGAGGCGAAGAACTCCTCGTCGGCCAGGCCCTCCTTCTCCAGGAGGGTGCGGAGCCGGGTGATCGGGTCCTTGGCCTTCCAGGCCTCGGTCTCGTCGGCCGCCCGGTAGCGGGTCGGGTCGTCGGAGGTGGTGTGCGCGCCCATCCGGTAGGTGAAGGCCTCGATCAGCACCGGACCGTTGCCGGTGCGGGCGTGCTCCAGGGCCCAGCGGGTCACCGCGAGGCAGGCCAGCACGTCGTTGCCGTCGACCCGGATGCCCGGGAAGCCGAAGCCGGAGGCCCGGCGGTACAGCGGGATCTTGGTCTGGGTGGTGGTGGGCTCGGAGATCGCCCACTGGTTGTTCTGGCAGAAGAAGACCACCGGCGAGTTGTAGACCGAGGCGAAGGTGAAGGCCTCGTTGACGTCGCCCTGGCTCGAGGCACCGTCGCCGAAGTACGCGATCACCGCGTCGTCGGCGCCGTCCTTGGTGATGCCCATCGCGTATCCGGTGGCGTGCAGGGTCTGCGCGCCGATCACGATGGTGTACAGGTGGAAGTTCTTCTCGTTCGGGTCCCAGCCGCCGTGGTTCACACCGCGGAACATGCCGAGCAGGTTCAGCGGGTCGACGTCGCGGCACCAGGCCACGCCGTGCTCGCGGTAGGTGGGGAAGGCGTAGTCGCCCGGTCGCATCGCGCGGCCGGAACCGACCTGGGCCGCTTCCTGGCCCAGCAGCGAGGCCCAGAGGCCCAGCTCGCCCTGGCGCTGCAGCGAGGTCGCCTCGGCGTCGAAGCGACGCACCAGCACCAGGTCACGGTAGAGGGCACGGAGCTCGTCCGCCTCCACGGTGAGCGGGAAGTCCGGGTGCTCGACCCGCTCGCCTTCCGGGGTGAGCAGCTGTACGAGCTCCGGCTGGGCGTCCTTGGCCGTGGCGCGGACGCCGGGGGCAGCCTTCTTGCGGGCCCTCGCCGTGCTTTTGACGGTCACGTTCACTCCTCGGTCTGTCCGGCCGCCCGGGGTCGCCGGTGACCGGTCCGGTCACCGCCTCGCGGGGCGCGCGTGGGTGTGCGCACCCGCAGCGGGGCAGGTGGTGATCCTTTTCCGACGGCGTCCCTCACGAGAACGTTACCCAGCGTCCGTCCTCGACGCGTCTGCGCTAGGACGTCCTACTTGTTCGGGGTCTACAAACCGCGCGTGTGGCGCAGCTCTCAATTCGGTCGCGTTCAGGACACCAGCGCACGTTATCCGGGCGGAGGCTCCGGCGTAAGGGGGTTACCGGCATCGGTTTCGACCGCTCTGGCCGGATCGTGACCCCGGCGCGGTAGGGGCGAGAGGTCTTTCGTAGGGTGATATGGGAGGCTTTGCGCGTGACTGATAACGGACAAATCACGGTATTCCTCCTCGACGACCACGAGGTGGTCCGCCGGGGTGTCCATGAACTCCTCTCCGTCGAGGAGGACATCGAGGTGGTCGGCGAGGCCGGCACCGCGGCCGAGGCGCTGACCAGGATCCCGGCCGTCCACCCCGATGTCGCGGTGCTCGACGTCCGGCTGCCGGACGGCAACGGCGTCGAGGTCTGCCGGGAGATCCGTTCCCGGATGCCGGAGATCAAGTGCCTGATGCTGACCTCGTTCTCGGACGACGAGGCCCTGTTCGACTCGATCATGGCGGGCGCCTCCGGCTATGTGCTGAAGGCGATCCGCGGCACCGACCTGATCACCGCGGTCCGGGACGTCGCGGCCGGCAAGTCGCTGCTCGACCCGGTCGCCACCAGCCGGGTGCTGGCCCGGCTGCGGGACGGCGGTGAGAAGGAGGACGAACGACTCGCCCAGCTCACCAAGCAGGAGCGCCGCATTCTGGACCTGATCGGCGAAGGGATGACCAACCGTCAGATCGGCAATGAACTGCACCTCGCCGAAAAGACGGTGAAGAACTACGTCTCCAGTCTGCTCGCCAAGATGGGGATGGAGCGACGGACCCAGGCGGCGGCGTTCGTGGCCCGGCACCAGGCGGACCAGCAGCACTGATACGGCCGAAGCACACAACTGACGACCTGTCAAGGACCCCCGCCGAGAGGTCCTAACCTCTGGCTGTGACTTTCAGCCAGACCCTTGCCTGTGCACCAGCCCGTCCCGACCTCACCGCTCCCCCGATAGGAACGCTCAGCCCTCCCGTCCCCCACGCGGCGCTCGCCGAGGTCCTGCGCCGGTACCGGGTGGGACGCCTGCTCACCGCCGAACCCGTCGCCGAAGGCCTGCTGAACCGCGGCTACCGGGTCACCACCGAGGCGGGCGGCTACTTCCTGAAGTGCTACGTCGACGCCGCGACCGCCGGCCGCGAGGCGGTCGCCGGCCACCACCGGGCGATGGCCGCCCTCGCCGCCCTGGGCCTGCCCGTCGAGCCCCCGCTCGCCCTCGCCGAACGGACCGGCACCATCGCCCCGTTCGGCGGCCGGCTGTTCGCCCTCTTCCCCTGGGTCGAGGGCGGGCACCGCCACGGAACCGAGCTGTCCCTGCCGCAGTGCGCCGAACTGGGCGCGCTGCTCGGCCGGCTGCACGGCGCCCTCGACGAGGTCTGCGCGCCCGTCGCACAACCCTCCGGCTACCGCAGCGCCGATCCGCTCGACAGCTCCGCGCTCGCCCACGACCTGCGCGCACGGGCCCGCGAGCACCACCCCAACGACGAACTGGACGCGCTGGTCGAGCGCCGGCTGGGCGAACGGCTGGAGCTGCTCGCCGAGCACGCCCACCGGCGTCCCGCCCCGGGGGCCGCCCCGCCCACCGGCTGGACCCACGGCGACTTCCACGGGCTCAACCTGCTGCACCGGGACGGACGGATCGCGGCCGTCCTGGACTGGGACAAGCTGGGACGGCAGCCGCGTGCCGAGGAGGCCGTCCGCGCGGCCACCCTGGTCCTCAACGACCGCGTCACCGGGGTGCTGGACCTCGTCCGGGTCCGGCACTGGTCCCAGGCCTACCGGGCCACCGGGGCCGCCACCGCGGAGCACCTGGCCGCCGCGGCCCACCGGGTCTGGTGGGAGCGGCTGAACGACTTCTGGATGCTCCAGTGGCGCTACCAGCGGGGCGACCACCGGGCCGACCCGCTCTACCCCGCCTCGGCGGGCCAGCTGGCGTGGTGGTGCCAGGAGTACGAGCAGGTCCTGGACGCCTTCGCCAACTGACCCGGGCGGCCGGCCGGACCCGCAAGGGAACGGCCGGCCGGACCCCGTCGGCCGACTACGGCCCGGGGCGGGCCGGACCTGTCAGGGAACGGCCGGGGTGGCCGCCCCGCCGGTCGGCTTCGGAGTGGTGCCGCCGGCACCGCCCCCGGCCGGCGGAGTCTGGCTGCCGCCACCGCCGGTCGGCGGCGGGTTGGTCGCCGGCGGGGCCGTGGCCGGGGGAGTCGTCGCGCCGCCGCCCGTGCCCGTGGTCGGGGTGTTGGTCGGCGGGACGGTGGCCGACCCGGTCGGCGACGTGCTCGGGGTCGGTGCCTTGCTGCCGGTCGTGCTCGGCGTCGCCGCCGGGCTGGTCGTGTGCTTGCCGGTCGGCTGGCTCGGCGGCTGGGTCTGGTTGCCGCCGTTGTTGGTGGTGTCGGTCGGCTGCTGCTGCGGACGACGCGAGGTCTGCCCGGTCGGGGGCGTGGTCGTGGTCGAACCGGAGCTGGGCGTGGTCGCCTCCGGCGCCGTCGACACCACCCCGGTGCTCGGGCCGAGGTCGCTCGGCTTCACGCCGCCGCCACCGCCGTTGCCGTTGCCGCTCAGCGCCATGGCGATGCCCACGCTGGCCGCGACGGCCACCGCCACGATGCCGGCCACCCAGCGCCACGGACCGCGCCGGCCGCCGCCACCGCGCCCGTGTCCGCCGCCGTGCCCGTCGTCCGAACCGTCGCCGCCGCCGTAGGGCGGGTAGGCGGAGGACGGCGTGTGCGGGCCGCCCGGCACCTGGTACGGCAGCATCGCCGTCGGGTCGCCCGGGACACCCGCCCCCAGCACCGCCGTCTCGTCCGCTCCCCGCGGGGGCATCCCGCCGTGGCCCTGGCCGGCCGCGGCCAGCCCGGCCGTCGCGCCGAGCGGCCAGCCGCCGGTGCCGCCGGTGAGCTCGCGCAGCGCGTGCTCGATGTGCGCGCGGAACTCGTCCGCGTCCTGGAAGCGGTCGTCCGGGTTCTTCGCGAGCGAGCGCAGCACCAGGTGGTCCAGGCCGGCCGGGACCCGCGGATTGGCCTGCGAGGGCGGCACCGGCATGTCCTGCACGTGCTGGTAGACCACCGACAGCGGGGTGTCACCGGTGAACGGCGGCCGCAGCGCCAGCAGTTCGTAGAGCATGCAGCCGGCCGCGTACAGGTCGGAGCGGTGGTCGACCGGCTTGCCCAGCGCCTGCTCCGGCGAGAGGTACTGCGGGGTGCCCATGACCATGCCGGTCTGGGTCATGGTCGAGGCCGTGCCGGTGAGCGCCCGGGCGATGCCGAAGTCCATCACCTTGACCGCGCCGGTGGTCGTGATGATCACGTT
Organism: Streptomyces sp. XY431; assembly: GCF_001279805.1. NCBI lineage: Bacteria > Bacillati > Actinomycetota > Actinomycetes > Kitasatosporales > Streptomycetaceae > Streptomyces > Streptomyces sp. XY431. Next base: position 103,232 of record NZ_LGDO01000001.1, on the reverse strand, counting down.
GGCCGGCTTGATGTCACGGTGCACGATGCCGTGCCGGTGGCTGTAGGCGAGCGCCTCCAGCACCCCGGCGATGATGATCAGCGCCTGGTCGACCGGCGGCTCCTCCTCGTCGACCAGCAGCTCGCGGACGGTCCGGCCCTCGACCAGCTCCATCACGATGTACGGCGTCGACTCCTCGCCGACGTACTCCTCGCCGGTGTCGTAGACCGCGACGATCGCGTGGTGGTTGAGCGCCGCGACGGCGTGCGCCTCCCTGGTGAAGCGGAGCCGGGCGATCTCGTCCTGGGCCAGTTCACCGCGGAGCAGCTTCACCGCGACGGTCCGTCCGAGCCGGACGTCCTGGGCGGCGAGCACCTCGGCCATGCCGCCCCGGCCGAGCCGGTGGGTCAGCCGGTAGCGGCCGTCACCGACCGTGCCCAGCGGGGCGGCGGTGCCCCGGCCGGGTGTCTGCGGGGCGCCGTACGGCGGGAGCGCGGTCGTGGCGGCGTCGCCACCGGGCTCGGGCATCCTGGGGGCCCCGCCGCCCGGACCGGTCGCCCAGGCCCCGTCGTCGTCCGGATGCTGCGTCTGTGCCATCGCTCCTCGCCCCGGGCCTTCGCTCGGATCGCGGTGCCCTGTCGCTCGTGTCCCCGAACGCTACCGCCTCCGGCCGACCCCCGGAGCACGCGTGATCCGGGCGGAACCTGTCAGAGCAGGCCATTCCGGTCGGCCTGGCCGTCCAGGCGCAGCACCGTGGCCGCCGCACCCGAGACGCCCCTGGTCGACCCGCTCTTCGACTGGTCCTCGGCCCGGTTGACCACGATCGCGATGATGATGACCGCCAGCACGATCACACCGACGATGATGCCGATGATCACCAGGGCGGTCGAGCAGCCACCGCTGTTCGACGCGGGCACCGGCTGCGGCTGGAACGGCGGCGCCGGCATCGGGTGCGGCGGCGGGGTGTGCGCCTGCTGCGGGAAGGGCTGCGGCGTGTGCGGCGCCTGGAAGACCGGCGGCGTCTGGAACGGCTGCGGCTGCGGGAAGGGCTGCGGCGTGTGCGGCGCCTGGAACGCCGGCGGCGGCGTCTGGAACGGCTGCGGCTGCGCGTGCGGCTGGAACGGCTGCGGCTGGGGGAACGGCTGCGGCTGCGGGGTGTGCTGCGCCTGCGGCGCGGCGTGCACCGACCGCGGACCGTCGGTGATCACCAGCGGGTTGCTGGCCGCCAGCGGGCTGCCGCCGCCCTTGCCGGCCGCGATCAGCCGCTCGGCCTCGTCCCGCATCGCCGCCGCGCTCGGGAAGCGGTGCGCCGGGTCCTTGCGCAGCGCCGTCGCGACGAACCCGTCGACCGCCGGGGCGAGCCGCGGGTTGAGCGTGGACGGCGCCGGCGGCTCCTCCTGGACGTGCTTGTACGCGATCGAGAAGGCCGAGTCGCCGTCGAAGACCAGCTGACCGGTGATCATCTCGAAGAGCATCACGCCGACCGAGTAGAGGTCGGAGCGGGCGTCCACCGGCTTGCCCAGCGCCTGCTCGGGCGAGAGGTACTGCGGCGTGCCGACCACCATGCCGGTCTGGGTCATCGAGGTGACCCCGCTCTCCAGCGCGCGGGCGATGCCGAAGTCCATGACCTTGACGTTGCCCTTGCGGTCGAACATGACGTTGCCGGGCTTGATGTCACGGTGCACCAAACCCATGTCGTGCGAGGCCTCCAGCGCGTTCAGCACACCGATGGTGACCCGCAGCGCCTCCTCGACCGGCATCGCGCCGTGCTGGCCGACCGCCTCGTTGATGGCGTCCCGCAGGCCCTTGCCGTCGATCAGCTGCATCACGATGTACGGCGTGCTGGAGCCGTCCTGGGCGATGTCCTCGCCGCTGTCGTAGACGGTGACGATGTTCGGGTGCTCCAGCCGGGCCACCGCCTGGGCCTCGCGGCGGAACCGCTCCTTGAACGAGTCGTCCCGCCCCAGCTCGGCGTGCATGCTCTTCAGCGCGACCTGTCGGTCCAGCACGCTGTCGTACGCGAGGTGGACCGAGGCCATACCGCCCTCGCCCAGCACCCGCTGCAGCACGTACCGCCCGTTGCCCAGGGAGTAGCCCTCGGCCGCCGCGTTGCCGTGCTCGCTCATGGTCCTCTGCTCCCCCTCGGCGCGGCCGTACCGCCGCGACCGTGACATTCGGTCTCGTCCGTGCGTGTTTCCGGGCCCGGCCCGCTGGCCTGCCCGACCCCTGTCGCGACGCTCGCCCGGACTGCGACAGGGGGTCAGGGTATCGGCTCGCGAGGACACCGACCGGCCCAGGGCCGACACTGTGTCCAGGTCGCGACCCGGTACCGGTCGGTAGTGCTCGCGCCGCCGGGGCGACCGGCCGCGCCCCGTGCCGTGCCGCCCCGGCGGGGCCGTGGCGGTACGGGTACGGCCGACGTCCACAGGTGGGCGGACGCCCACATGTGGGGGACGGCTACAGGTAGGGACCGGAGCGGATGCCGCGGCCCTCGCCCGGCTCGTCCCCCTCCGGCTCCCCGCCGTGCAGACCGGGCGGCAGTGCCCGCCGCATCTGCTCCAGCTGCGCCCGGGCCGCCATCTGCTGCGCGAACAGCGCGGTCTGGATGCCGTGGAACAGGCCCTCCAGCCAGCCCACCAGCTGCGCCTGGGCGATCCGCAGCTCGGCCTCGGTCGGGATCGAGTCCTCGGTGAACGGGAGCGACAGCCGCTCCAGCTCGGCCACCAGCTCGGGGGCCAGGCCCAGCTCCAGCTCCTTGATCGAGCTGGCGTGGATGTCCTTCAGCCGCGCCCGGCTGGCCTCGTCGAGGGGAGCCGCCCGGACCTCCTCCAGCAACTGCTTGATCATGCTGCCGATCCGCATGACCTTGGCGGGTTGTTCGACCATCTCGGTCACCGGCAGTTCACGCGGACCGTCGCCGTCGTCCCCCATCGGGCCGGCCGCCGCCGAACCCACCGGCAGCCCGTCCGGTCCGACGATCAGCACCTTCTGGCCGTCCTGCGGCTGCCCGCCCATGGCCTGGTGGAACTCCTGCGACGAGTACTCGTTCATCGGATTCGTCATGAACCACATTCTCCCTCACTGGGGTTGCCGGGGAGGAGGCCCCCGACCGACCCGCCCAGCCCCGCCCGCTGCCGGTGCCGCGACCGGCCGCGCGCCTGCACCCGGGGACGACGCTACGCCCGGGGGCGGGGCAGCGGTATCCGTACGGATACTCAGTCCGCCCCCGGATCCGGAGCACCGGGGCGGCCCGCGGTCGACCGCCGGGACGCGGTCAGTGGCGGGACGCGGTCAATGCGTGGACGCGGTCAGTGCGTGGACGCGGTCAGTGCCGGCGCAGCCGCAGCCCGATCAGGCCCAGACCGCAGCCGATCAGGCCCAGACCGGCGCCCAGCGGCAGCTGGCGGGTGGCCGCGTCGTCCCAGCGGGTGGGCAGCAGGGCCGGGCCGACCAGCACCGCCTGCGGCCCGGGCCGGCCGAGGGCCAGGGTCTCGCCGCCGGGGCCGCCGTCCGGCACGGCCGGCTCCACCGCACCGTCGGCACCCCCGGCCGCCGGGCCCGGGGCGGCGTCCGCCCCGGCGGCGCCCGGCTGCTCCGGCGCCTGCTCGGCCGCCTGCGCCCGGCCCAGGTCCGGCGCCCCCTCGGGGGCCGACCCGGTGCGCTCGGGCGCCGAGGCGGGGCGGTGGCGGCTGTGGCGCTGGTCCCGGTCGGCCCAGGAGGGGCCGGGGCGGACCCGGCCGACCGCCTGCCACGCCACCGCCGTGGCGGCCGAGGACGGCGACACCGGAGCGGACGGCGTGGGGGAGGACTGCTCGGCGGGGGACGGCTCGGCGAGGGACGGCTCGGACGCGGTCGGCCCGGCGGGGGTCTCCGCGACCGCCGCCGGCTGCTCCTGCTCCGGTTCCTGCTCCTGCTCCGGTTCCGGAGATGCGACCGGGGAGAGCCCGTCCGAAGGCGCCGCCGACCCGGACGCAGCCGGGGCCTCGGGCCGCTCGGACGGTTCGGGGGCGGCAATCGGCACGGGGACGGCACCGACGGCACCGGCCGGCGCGCTCGGCAGAGCGATCGCGGCCGGCCCGAGCACCAGCGGCACGGCGAGCCCGAGCACCGCCACCGCCAGCAGCCGCCGACCGGTGCGGCGGCGGGAAGGGTGGGAAGGGTGGGAAGGGTGCGGCGGCAGTGCCGCGGGCAGCGGCCCGAGGAACGCGGACGAAGGTGCGGGCACGGTCGAGTTCCTTCCGCGACGGCCGACCGCGCGGGGCGGGGTCGGCGGCGGGACAGCTCCCGTCCAGACTCACACAGTCCGACATTCCGGGCATGTCGTACGGCGGGCCCGGCTGCCGGCGCGCCTGCGGCCACCGGGACACCGGGCCCGCCGGCCCCGCGGGCTCAGGCCCGCAGCACCACCTTGCCGACCTGCGTCCCGGCCTCCAGCACCCGGTGCGCCTCGGCCGCCTCCGCCAGCGGCAGCACCCGGTCGACCACCGGCCGCACCACGCCCGACTCGACCAGCGGCCAGACGTGCTCGCGCACCGCCGCCACGATCGCCGCCTTCTCGGCCAGCGGCCGTCCGCGCAGATTGGTCGCGATCACCGCGGCGCGCTTGCGCAGCAGGGTGTTGAGGTTCAGCTCGCCCTTCACCCCGCCCTGCAGCCCGATGATCACCAGCCGCCCGTTGACCGCCAGCGCGTCCACGTTCCGCGAGAGGTACTTGGCGCCCATGATGTCCAGGATCACGTCCGCCCCGGCGCCGCCGGTGGCCTCCCCGAGCACCTCGACGAAGTCCTGCTCGCGGTAGTCGATCAGCACATCGGCGCCCAGTTCGGCGCAGCGGGCCAGCTTCTCGGGGCCGCCCGCCGTCACGGCGACCCGGGCTCCGACGGCCTTGGCCAGCTGGATCGCCATCGTCCCGATGCCGCTCGCACCGCCGTGCACCAGCACCGTCTCGCCGGGCCGCAGCCGCGCGGTGAGGAAGACGTTGGACCACACCGTGCAGACGACCTCCGGCAGCGCGGCGGCCTGCTCCGGGGTCAGCCCCTTGGGCACGGGCAGCAGTTGGCCGACCGGAACCGCGACCCGCTCCGCGTAGCCGCCGCCGACCAGCAGCGCGCACACCTCGTCGCCGACCGCCCAACCGGCCACCCCGGGCCCCAGCGCGGCGATCCGGCCCGCGCACTCCAGGCCCGGATAGCGCGAACTGCCCGGCGGCGGGTCGTAGAAGCCCTGCCGCTGGAGCAGGTCGGCGCGGTTGACGGCGGTGGCCGCCACCTCGACCAGGACCTCGCCCTCCCCGGGCACCGGGTCCGGCACCTCCGCCCAGCGCAGCGCCTCGGGCCCGCCGGGTTCAGGAATCGTCATCGCATGCATGGGCCCGACGCTACTGCGACCCGGCGGCCGGGGGCCGTCCAACCCGCCTGTCAGCCGGCCAGGTCCGGGAGCACCACCGCTCCGGGCAGCGCGGCCGCCGCCCGGCCCGGCAGGATCAGCTTGCCCCGCCGCCGCCCGCTGCCCACCAGGACGAACGGGGCCGCCGCGACCGCCGCGTCGACCAGCAGCGGCCAGCCCGCCGGCAGCCCGACCGGGGTGATCCCGCCGTACTCCATGCCGGTCGCCCCGACCGCGGCGTCCATCGGGGCGAACGAGGCCTTGCGGGCGTCCAGCTGCTTGCGGACGGCCCGGTTGACGTCGACCCGGGTGGTCGCCAGCGCCAGGCAGGCGGCCATGGTGGTCTCCCCGCCGCGCCGGGCGGCGACCACCACGCAGTTCGCCGAGGCCTCCAGCGGCACGTCGTAGGTCTCGCAGAAGACGGCGGTGTCGGCCTTCTCCGGGTCGGTCTCGACGTAGAGCACCGAGCCGGCGGCCTCCTGGTCCGGCCAGGCCGCCAGCGCCTCGGCCACCGGGGCCGCCAGCCGGTCGGCCACCTCCAGCGCGGTGGCATGGAACTCGAAGGCGCCGAAGGGGAGCCGTGGTTGATCACTCATGACGGACAACCCTACGCCGGGGCAGCCGACTTGATGACGATCACCCGGTCCGTGAGCTGGAGGGTCTGCGCCTCCGGCTCGGTGTAGTTGATCACCCGTCGGCCGCGGACCACCGCGACCACCAGGTCCTCGCACTCGCGCGGGCTGTGCCCGGCCTCGGCCCGGGTGACCGGACGCTCGACCACGTCCAGGCCGTCGCCGTAGGTGAGCAGGTCCTCCATCACCGCGCCGGTGTGCGGGCTGAGCATCGACATGCCGAGCAGTCGGCCCGCCGCACTGGAGCTGGTCACCACCACGTCGGCGCCGCTCTGCCGCAGCAGCGGGGCGTTCTCGTCCTCGCGCACCGCAGCCACGACGGTCGCCGTGCGGGTGAGCTGGCGGGCGGTCAGGGTGATCAGGGCGGCGGTATCGTCCCGCTCCGGTGCCACCACCACCCGGGCGGCGGTGGGGAGTCCGGCCCGCAGCAGGGTGTCGGTCCTGGTGGCGTCGCCGAGCACGCCCACCAGACCGTGCTGGGCCGCCTGGTCGACCGCCTTGCGCTGCGGGTCGACCACCACGATCTCCTCCTTGCGCACCCCCTGCAGGAGCAGGGTGTCGACCGCGCTGCGCCCCTTGGTGCCGTAGCCGATCACAACGGTGTGCTCGCGCACGGTGGACCTCCAGCGGTTCAACCGCCACTGCTGGCGGGTGCGTTCGGTGAGCACCTCCAGGGTGGTGCCGACCAGGATGATCAGGAACAGCACCCGCAGCGGAGTGATCACGAAGATATTGGTGAGCCGGGCGGTGTCGCTGTACGGGGTGATGTCACCGTAGCCCGTGGTGGAGAGCGTCACCGTGGCGTAGTAGGCCGAGTCCAGCAGGCTCACCCCGCCCCCGGCGTTGTCGTTGTAGCCCTCGTGGTCCAGCCAGACGATCAGCGTGGTGGCCACCAGTACGCCCAGGGCCAGCAACAGCCGGAAGCCGACCTGCCGGAGCGCCGGGGCGCTGCGCCGGGCGGGCAGCACGATCCCGGCGTCCGCCCAGGGCTCCGCCTCGGCCGAGCCCCGGACCGAGAAGCGGCCGAACCCCCGCCCTCCGCCGGCGCTCACGGTGCCTCCAGCAGTTCGACCACGGCGCCGGCCGCCGCACCGCCCGGCGGCACCACGGCGAGCGCCTCCGCCAGCGCGATCCCGCGCAGCATCGCCGGTCCGTCGTAGGGGAGTTGGACCACCCCGTGGGCGGTCCGCCGGACCGGCAGCAGCCGGGTGTCCACCGGATGACCGGGCAGGGCGGCGACCGCCACGGCCCGGACCGGCTCGCCGGGGCCGCGCCCGGCCAGCGCGTGCAGCAGCGGCAGCGCGAGCGTGACCGCCCCCGCGACCGCCGCCAGCGGATTGCCCGGCAGGCCCACCAGGTGTCGCCCGCCGGGGAGTTCGGCCAGCAGCATCGGATGACCGGGGCGGACGGCGACCCCGTCCACCAGCAGCCGGGCGCCGACCTCGGCGAGCGCCCGGTGCAGGAAGTCCACCGGACCGGCCGCCGTCCCTCCGGTGGTGACCACCACATCGGCGGTGGAGTGCCGCAGCGCGTCCCTGAGCAGTCCGAAGTCGTCGCGGACGGCGCGCGGTTCGCCGGTCTCCGCGCCGGCCGCCCGCAGCCACGGCGGCAGCAGCGGACCGAGTGCGTCCCGGACCAGACCGGGCCGGGGCAGGCCGGAGCCGAGCAGTTCGTCGCCGAGCACCAGCAGGTCCACCACCGGGCGGCGGTGCACGGCCAGCCAGTCGTGGCCGCCGGCCGCGGCCAGGCCGAGCACGGCCGGACCGATCCTGGTCCCGGCCGGGAGCAGTTCCTCGCCGCGCCGGCACTCCTGGCCGCGCGGCCGGACGTCCTGGCCGGTGGTCAGCGCGCCGGGGACGCGCTCGCGCAGCAGCGAGCCGTCCGGTGCCCCGTGTTCGCGGCGGAGCACGGCGGTGGCGCCCGGGGGCAGCTGGGCACCGGTGGCGATCTCGACGGCGGCGCCGTCGGCCAGCGGGCCGTCCGCGGGGCGCCCGGCCAGCAGTCGGCCGGACACCCGCCAGGGGCCGGGGCCGGCCACCGCCCAGCCGTCCATCGCCGAGGTGTCGAAGGCGGGCAGGTCGGTGAGCGCGGTCAGCGGCTCGGCGAGGGTGCGGCCGAGCGCCTCGGCCAGCGGGACGCACGGCGGCGCGGACGCGGGCCGGCCGGCCCGGCGGGCGGTCTCCCGGGCCGCCGCCCAGCCCGTCGGGCCGGTCGGGGCCGGCGGCTGGTCGAGCACGGCGAGGTCCTCCACCGCGCTCACGGCTTCCCCTGGTCCGCGGCCTCGGCGGCCCAGCGCTCGGCGAGCGCGGCGGCCCGCCGGGACGCCTCGGCGACCGCCTCGGGACCGCCGCCGCGCGACGCGGCGGCGTACCCGATCAGAAAGGTGGTCAGCGGGGCGGCGGGCCGGTCCACCCCGTGGGCGACCACCCGGGCCAGGTCGAGCAGACCCCGGACATCGACGTCCAGGTCGATGCCCAGCTCGGTACGGGCCTCGGCGATCCAGTCATCCAGCGTGCGCTCCATGCGGACATGCTGCCTGATCGGCGGTTTCCCCGGGATGTTTGCCCGGTGAGCGCCGCGCGTCGTTTCCCGCACACCGGGGTGCGGAGCGGGGTGAGGGGCGGGCCGCGGACCGGGGTGAGGGCTCCGTGAGGGCTTCTACCGGCCGTCGCGCTCCCGGGCCCGGGCGAGGTCCTCCCAGGTGTCGCAGTCGTAGGTGACGTCATCGGTGTCGGCCAGCCGCAGGGTGCGCAGGGATCCGGTCAGGCGGCGCAGCGGGAGGCCGGCGGGGTCGCCGGCGGCGGCCAGCGCGGTGCGCAGGGCGGCGGTGCGGTAGGCGGCGGCGAGCGGCTGGTCGCGGCCGGCGGCGTCGACCAGGACGGCCGCCTCGGTGTCGGGCCCGGCCTCGTCGAGGGCGGTGACCAGCCGGTGGACGGTCCGCTCGTCGAGGAACGGCAGGTCGGCGGCGAGCAGCAGCACCAGTTCGGCGGTGACCTCGGCGAGGCCGGCCGCGACGGCCGCCACCGGTCCGCCACCGGGCGGGTGCTCGCGGGTCAGGCGGACCCCGGGGCGGGTGGTGGGGCGGGCCGGGCCGACCACCACGGTGGTCCCGGCGCCCGCGCAGGCGGCGAGCACCCGGTCCAGCAGGGTGGTCTCGCCGACGGTCAGGGCCGGCTTGTCCGCGCCGCCGAGCCGGCGGGCGGCTCCCCCGGCCGGGACGATCACGTCGTACGGCGTCATGCCGCCAGTATCCGCCGCTGTCTCAGCCGGCGGTCCGGCCGGGCGCTTCCCCGTCGGCTGCCCCGTCGCCCGGGTCCTCCGAGCTGTCCTCGTCGCCCGCCTCTCCGGCGTCCACCTCGGCGTCCACGTCGGCGCCCGGAGCGGCGTCCGAGGTGTCGGCCGAGGCGTCGGCAGCGGTGTTGGCGGCGGCGCTCAGCTCCAGCACGGCCGGCAGGGTCAGCTCCCCGTACCGCTCGTTCACGGCCGCGACCAGCGCCTCCGCGTCGTCCGGGTGCCCGGCCAGCAGCCGGTCGAAGTCCTGGAGGTACTCCCCGGTGAAGGCGAGCACCCGGGCCGCGTCGTCCCCCTGCTCGGGCGCGCGGTGTCCGGCGATCACCCGCTCCACGCCGAGCTCGGCGATCCGGCCGAGGTTGCGGATCCACTCGGTGCGGCGTTCCGGTGTGGTGTCCGCGGTCCAGACGTGGGTGCCGTTGTAGACGAAGTCGCCGGCGATCACGGTGCGGATGCTGGGCACGTGCACCACGGTGGAGCCGTCGCAGTCGCCCTGTCCGAGCAGCAGCACCGGGATCACCTGCCGGTCGATCATCAGCGGCTGGGGGAGCAGCGGGGCCGGGACCAGCGGGTGGTCCGGGATGTCGTCCCCGAACACCGGCTTCCACTGGGCGACCTTCGCGGCGGCGGTGCGCAGGATGCCGTCCACGACCGGCGGCGCGGCCAGCAGCCGGGCGTCCGGGAAGAGCCGCAGCACCTCCTCGGCGCCGAAGTAGTGGTCGGGGTGGTGGTGGGTGACCACGATGGCGAGCAGCCGGCGGCCCTTGCCCGCGACCCACTCGGCCAGCTCGCGGCCGGCACTGCGGGTGAGCTGGGCGTCGACCAGGATCGCCGTGTGCTCGCCGAGGATCAGGGTGGAGGTGGCGAAGAAGGCCGACTCCGGGCCGGTGAAGACGGCGACCTCCAGCGGCCGGACCGGCGCCTCGGCGGTGTTCTGGTCGGACGGGGACGGCGTCACTGGTTGCTCCCTCTGGTTCGGCTGCCCCGGTCTCGGTCCGGCTCGGCGGTGGTGTGGTGGTGTGTGGTGGTGGCGAGTACGGCGGCCCCGACACGGCCGGGCCTCGCGCCCTACAGCATGGGAGCAGGGCACGCCGAAAACGCGGAAGGCGCGCCCGACGGGGCACGCCTTCCCGCTCACATGTCCGGGTGGCCCGGCGGCGTCAGCGCTTCCCGCCGGTCAGCCGGGCGAAGCGGTCGGCGACGCCCCAGGAGGTCACCCGCCAGAGCGCCTCGACCACGATGTTCCGGCTCATCTTGGACGCGCCCAGCTCCCGCTCGACGAAGGTGATCGGCACCTCCGCCACCTTGAAGCCGGCCTTCACGGTGCGCCAGGCGAGGTCGACCTGGAAGCAGTAGCCGGCCGAGGCGACCTCGTCCATGCCCAGGCCAAGCAGGGTCTCCTTGCGGAACGCCCGGTAGCCGCCGGTGACGTCCCGGATCGGCACGCCGAGCATCAGCCGCGAGTAGGTCGAGCCGGCCCGCGAGAGCAGCAGCCGGGACTTCGGCCAGTTCACCACCCGGCCGCCGGGCACCCAGCGCGAGCCGAGCACCAGGTCGGCGCCGCGCAGCGCGGTCAGCAGCCGCTCCAGCTCCTCGGGCCGGTGGGACCCGTCGGCGTCCATCTCGACGAGCACGTCGTAGCCCTCGTCGATGCCCCAGCGGAAGCCGGCCAGGTAGGCGGCGCCCAGGCCCTCCTTGCCCTTGCGGTGCAGGACGCGCACGTGGGAGTCCTCGGCCGCCAGCTTGTCGGCGAGCTCACCGGTGCCGTCCGGGCTGTTGTCGTCGGCGACGAGGATGTGCACCTCGGGGACGGCGGCGCGGACCCGGCCGACGATGCGCTCGACGTTCTCCACCTCGTTGTAGGTGGGGATGATCACCAGCACCCGGCCGAGATCAGCAAAACTCTGCTGGTTGACGGTCACGTACTAACCTCTCGGCCGGTGGCGGGAAGTGCCAGTCACCGTTGCCCGCACTCATCAGGACACACAGTCCCGGCCGGCACCCGCCGACTGGGGGACACTGTGGAAAACACTGGGTCCTGGCATCCTACTACCGCGTTCTCGAACCGACCCGCCGCCCGAGGCACTCCCCACCGGCCTCCGGCGTTTCCCCTGCGGAGGCACCGGTCGGCTAGGGTCGATGCCCGGCCTTTGCCCGGATGCCCACCGTCAGCACCGCCCGCGGGGCGCCGCCCGGCGGCGAGGCCCGCCAGCCCACCGCAGCAAAGGAGCAGGACCGCGCCCATGGACAAGCTCGTCAACACCGTCCGCCCGTACGCCTGGGGATCCGTCACCGCGCTCCCCGAGCTGCTCGGGCAGGAGCCGACCGGCGAACCGCAGGCCGAGCTCTGGATGGGCGCCCACCCCGGCGACCCGTCCCGGGCCGACCGGGGCGAGGGGCCGCGCCGGTTGGACGAGCTGATCGCGGCGGATCCCGAGGGCGAGTTGGGGGCCGCCTCGGTGGCCCGGTTCGGGCCCACCCTGCCGTTCCTGCTCAAGGTCCTCACCCCGGGCATCCCGATCTCCATCCAGGCCCACCCCTCGCTCGACCAGGCCCGGGCCGGGTTCGCCGCCGAGAACGCGCTGGGGATCCCGCTGGACGCCCCGCACCGGAACTACCGGGACGCCAACCACAAGCCTGAACTCATCTGCGCCCTGGGCGACTTCGACGGGTTGTGCGGCTTCCGCCGGCCCGCCGAAGCGGCCGCGCTGCTGGCCGGTCTCGACGTCCCCGCGCTGGAGCCGGTGATCACCCCGCTCCGGGCCGGGAACGAGTCCGAGGCGCTCAGCGGCGCCCTGGCCGCCGCCCTCGGCCTGGACGGCCCGGCCGCCGAGGCCGTGGTCCGGGACACCGCCGAGGCGGTCGGAAAGGCGGCCGCCGAGGACCCGGCCGGACCGTACGCGCCGTACGTCCGGATCGCCCGGGACTTCCCCGGCGACCGGGGTCTGATCGCCGGACTGCTGCTCAACCACGTCCTGCTGCGCGCCGGCGAGGCACTCTACCTGGGCGCCGGCGTCCCGCACGCGTATCTGCACGGCGTCTGCGTCGAGCTCCAGGCCAACTCGGACAATGTGCTGCGGGCCGGCCTCACCCCCAAGCACATCGACGTGCCCGAGCTGCTCAAGGTGGTCGAGTTCGCCGCCACCGCGCCGGAGCCGCTGCTGCCGGTCACGGTGGACGCGACGCCGGGCGAGGAGCTGTACCCCGTGCCGATCGACGAGTTCCGGCTCTCCCGGTTCGCCCTCGACGGCCAGGAGCGGACGCTGCTCGGCGACGCGCCGCAGATCCTGCTCTGCACGGCGGGCACGGCCCGGCTGACCTCGGCCGACGGCGACGCGCTGGAGCTGGCCCGCGGCGAGTCCGCCTTCCTCCCGGCCACCGGCGCCGCGATCCGGATGACCGGCACCGGTGCCACCGTCTTCCGGGCCACCGTCACGCTCTGACGCCGGCGCCTCCGGGTGCGGACGGCTCGGCCTCGGGCTCTCGCGCAGCCGGCGCGGGCACCCGCGCCGCCGGCTCGACCGGGTCGGCGGTACCGCCCCGACCGGTCGGCTTCGACCCGGCGTCCGGGTCGAGCGGCTGCGCGGGCCAGCGGGCCTCCACCGCCTTGGTCACTCGACGACCGAGGTTCTGGAAGGGGATCTCGACCAGCCGGTACAGCAGGTAGCTCGCCAGTACGGTCACGAGGAGGAACTCGGCGGTCCACAGCAGCTTGCCGGGGCCCGTGGTCGGCAGCGGTGGCACACCCACCAGGGGGCGGAGGGTGTGCAGGATCGGGTTGTGCAGCAGGTAGACCGAGAAGCTGATCGCTCCGAGCCAGGTCAGCACCTTGGGGAACCTGCGCTTGCGCAGCGCCATCCCGACCCCGAAGGTGAGCCAGGCACCCAGGTACGAGGCGGTCCAGGCGATCCAGCCCGCCGTCCAGGTGTTCGACTCCATGCCGTTCCGGTTGTAGATCCATCCGACGGCCGCGCCCGCGACGATCACGAAGCCGAGGCAGAACCACGCCTGGATCCGCTCCGTCTGGCCGTGCTCCGCCCGGTGGACCACGGTGCCCGCGAACATCGTGGCGAAGATCATCCAGGTCTCGAAGGCGGGTGCCCGGCTGTTGTTGATCACCAGGACGAGACCGAGGCCGGCCAGCAGGAGCGCACCGGTGCGGGTCAGCACCGCGTTGCCGCTGAGCACACAGGCCAGGCCCATCACCATGACCAGGACGGCCGCGGCGACGAGGTTGCGCACCTGACCGATGTTCCCGGTGAGCTGCATCGTGGCGATCGAGGTGCCGAAGAGCAGCGCCACCGCGGCGAGGCCGACCGCGATCGGCCCGCTTCGCCGGTGCCAGTTCATGGTGAACAGCGCGGTGACCACGAAGTAGAAGACCATCTCGTAGCAGAGGGTCCAGGTCACGGCCAGGCCGTTGACCACGCCCAGGAAGTCCTGGAGCATCGTCCCGTTGGCCACCACGGAGATCAGGTCGTGGCCGGTCCGGAAGACCGCCACCGCGCCGTCGCCCTCGGGCAGGATCATGATCGAGACCGCGATCCCGACGATCAGCGCCGGATAGATCCGGAAGATCCGGCCGATCCAGAACGCCCTGACGTCGCCCCGCCGTTCGAGCGAGGCCGGGATGATGTACCCGCTCACGACGAAGAACAGCATGACGCCGTAGAGGCCGAAGTCGAAGTGCCACCAGATCGCCCCGCCGATGGGGGACGGCAGGAGGTCGACCAGTTCGAAGTGGTGGAAGGCCACCATCAATGCGGCGAAGCCGCGGAGCGCGTCCAGCCAGCCCAGCCGGCTCCCGCCCGCCGCTCCGACCGCCCCGCCCGTGGCGCCCTGCGCCGGTCGCACTCTTCGTATCCTCACCGCAGGCAGGGTAGCCACCTTTCCCGCCGGGGCGGAAACCGGGTTCCCCTCAGGAGGGCCGACGGCCGACGGGCGGTCGCGGTCATGCCGAGGGGGCGGGGACAGCAGCCCGGGAAGGCCTTGGCGGACCGACCGCACCCCCACCGTCCTTCCGGGGCAGACCGAGGTTCTTGAGCTTCAGCGCGGGCTTCTCCACCAGGTACCAGGACAGCGCCGCGGCGACGAGGGCCAGCACGACGGAGGCGCCGGTGTAGACGGCGTACCCGTGCCGCTGCACATGCCAGAGGGCCAGGCCCTGCTGGATCGGGAACGCGTAGATGTAGACGCCGTAGGAGAAATCGGCCTTGGCACCGACCTTCGTCAGCGGCCGGGGCATGCAGCAGGCGAGCCAGATCAGCAGGTAGGCGAGGGCCGGCAGTCCGATCAGGTAGAACCCGCCGTACCGGGCGCTCCCCGCCAGAAGGGCGAACGCCAGCAGCGCCGCGATCGCGTTCATCCGCAGGTGCTTCTTGTAGAGCTCGGCGACCGCTCCGAGACCGAACAGCAGGCCCAGCGGCAGGAGCTTGTCCGTGCCGATCTCACCGAGGAAGGGGAACCGCCAGTTCGGGAACCCCGTCGGGATGTAGATGGGCGACCGCAGACCGGGATAGTCGATCGCGAGGTAGACCATGTAGGCGTAGAGGGCGACGACCGTTCCGAGCACGACCCAGCGTGCCCGCCGGAGGATCCCCAGGGCGGCGAGAGCCGCGACCGCCAGGTAGCAGAGCACCTCGTAGGCGAGCGACCAGAGCGAGCCGTTGAATCCGGCGTCGGCGTTGTGCGTCAGCAGTCCGGAGATGCCCGGCTGACCGGTACCTATCGACCAGTTCGCCACGATGTACTGCCAGGGGCCCTGGGGGTGCGACCAGAAGCCGTCCAGCAGGTGTTCCCGACGGGCCACGAGCGGCGCGACGACGAAGGCCGTGACCAGCAGGCAGACCCACAGGCCCGGCAGGATCCGGATGGCCCTGTTCCACAGGAAGCGGGCGGTGCTGAGCCGGGTGCCGCTGCCTGTGATCAGGAAACCGGAGAGCACGAAGAAGCCGGCCACCGCCAGACCACCCAGCTCCACCTGCCCGCCCGACCAGTGCGCCCCGATGCTTCCCCTGCGCACGCCCAGCGGCATGGCGTGGGCGAAGATCACCGACAGGGCGAGCAGGAGCCGCAGCAGACCGAACCCGTTCTCCCGGCCCAGCGCTTCGGACAGGGGCCGGGCACTGAGCACGACTGACCGGAACCGGGATATTCGAGACATGTGGGGGCATTCCTACGGAGCAGTGGGCGGCGACGGTGGGGGCGGGGCCACGGCGAGGACAGTAGCCCATCCGCGGAACCCGGCTTCCCCGGGCCCGCCCGGCCCACCGGGGAGGAACGCGCGGAAGCGCCGGGAGCGGCTCGCGAGGCCGCTCCCGGCCGTTCGGTCACCTGCCGGGGCTCAGAAGTCCAGGTAGAGGCCGAACATGTCGACGACCAGGTCGACGTTGCCGCCGCTGCTGTTCATGAAGTCGATGATCTTGTTGGGGCCGGGGTCCGCCTGGACCAGGTTCGGCACCGTCTCGCCGGCCTTCCAGTTCAGCGTGGAGGCGTTCGGCTTGACGGGCCAGGCGGCGGTGCCGTTGTCGTACTGCTCGTTGCTGTTCGGATCCGGGAAGACCGTCAGGTGGCCGTCGGCCTGGGTGTTGGTCACCGTGGTGTTGAACACGAAGCCGGTGAACTTCCGGTAGCTCGGGCTCAGCCGCAGGTAGGCGTAGTTC
This sequence comes from Streptomyces sp. XY431, assembly GCF_001279805.1. Classification (NCBI taxonomy): domain Bacteria; kingdom Bacillati; phylum Actinomycetota; class Actinomycetes; order Kitasatosporales; family Streptomycetaceae; genus Streptomyces; species Streptomyces sp. XY431. Next base: position 87,283 of record NZ_LGDO01000001.1, on the reverse strand, counting down.
TGGCTGAGGATGGAGCCGTCCGGCACGTTCCGGGTGTCCTGCAGACGCTGCGGGGGGACCGGGACGAAGGAACTCCCGCCGTCCCCGTAGTAGCCGACGACGTCCACGATCACGTCCGAGGCGCCCTGGGCCCCGTTGAGCACCTGGATCCGGCCGGACGCGTCCACCGGCACGATCACCGCGTTGGCGATGGTCTGCCCGCGGCGGAAGTTGAGGTTGGAAACGCTCGGCGCCTGGCGGTCGCCGGGGTAGACGGTCAGGTGACCGTCGCTCTGCGGGTCGGTCACGGTGACGTTGAGCGCCACCGCGCGGGCCCCGGCGGGGACGCCCGCCAGACCCGCCGCCTGGACCGGGAAAGAGGTCCATCCGGGCACCTGGCCCAGGTTCGCACCCAGGCCCTCCCGGGTGTCGACCAGCCGGGTCGGACCGACCGCGGTGTAGCCGGCGGACTCGGACTCGTTGAAGTAGCCCGCGACGTCGGCGAGCAGGTCGACGGCGGCGTCGCCGCGGTTGAACAGGGTCACGTAACCGTCGTCGCCGACCGGGACGATGGCCAGGTTGGGAACGGTCTGGCCCGCGGTGTAGTTGACGTTCGAGGTCTCCGGACGGTTTTCGCCGGAGGGGTAGGCGATGATGTGGCCCGCGCCGCCGGACGGGTCGACCACGGTGAGGTTGAGAGCCACCGCGCTCGCCCCCTCCGGGATCCCGCCGTTTCCGTCGATCCTCACCCGGATCTCGCCCCAGGGCTGGACCCGGCCCGCCGGGGCGCCGGTGCCGTCGCGGGTGTCGAGCAGCCGGGTCGGGCCGACGGGGGTGAACTTGTTGCCGGCGGTCGCCGTCGTGACGCTGTTGGTCGAGGCCTCGCCGGCGCCGTCGCGGACAGTGGCCGTGACGGTGTACTGGCCGAGGCTGCTGTAGGTGTGCTCGTGCGCGGCCTCGCCCTTGTCGACCCCGTTGAACCGGTCGGAGGTGCCGTCGCCCCAGTCGATCACCAGGTCGACCGGCACGGTGTCGCTGTTGATCCAGGTCAGCGCCCGGACGCTGTAGGCGCTGATGCCGAAGACGCCCAGGCCGACGGCCAGGCTCTCGTTGGCCTTCGCGGCGGCGGCGCCCTGGGCCTTCGCCGCGGCCTTGCCCTGCTGCCGCACCGAAGCCTCGACGGGGCTACGGACCGTACCGAAGGCGGAGGCGACGATGTCGTCGAGCGGCTCGGCCGGCGTGAGCGCCACGGCCCCCGCGGCCGGGTGGGCCGGAGCCCCCGAGGTACCGGTTCCGGCCGCGACGGCCAGGCCGGGACCGACGACCAGGCTCGTCGCCACGGCGGCGGCGACGATGATGTGACGGTGACTGGGCACCGTACCCCCCATGGGTGTTGTCGAACGAAGCACCGAACAGGTGCTCGCGCAGGCTACTGAAGGACCGCGTACGGAGCAATGGTTTTCCGCCAGTCCCGATCCCTGCGCGGGGGCGTACCGGACAGAACGGTCCGGACCGGCCGCGGGACCGCTCGTGGAGCGGTCCCGCGGTCACTCGCAGTCATCAGTGAGCGTGCGTCGGGAGGTCAGTCCCGGGTCATGTCGACGAAGCGCGAGTAGTGGCCCTGGAAGGCCACGGTGATGGTGGCGGTCGGGCCGTTACGGTGCTTGGCGACGATGAGGTCGGCCTCGCCCGCGCGGGGGGACTCCTTCTCGTAGGCGTCCTCGCGGTGCAGCAGGATGACCATGTCCGCGTCCTGCTCGATCGAGCCGGACTCACGCAGGTCGGAGACCATCGGCCGCTTGTCGGTGCGCTGTTCGGGACCACGGTTCAGCTGGGACAGCGCGATCACCGGCACCTCCAGCTCCTTGGCCAGCAGCTTAAGGTTTCGCGACATGTCGGAGACCTCCTGCTGACGGTTCTCGGCCCGGCGGGAGCCACCGGACTGCATCAGCTGGAGGTAGTCGATGACGACCAGTTTGATGTCGTTGCGCTGCTTGAGCCGGCGGCACTTGGCGCGGATCTCCATCATCGACAGGTTCGGCGAGTCGTCGATGAACAGCGGTGCCTCGCTGACGTCCGGCATCCGGCGGGCGACCCTGGTCCAGTCGTCGTCCGTCATCGAGCCGGAGCGCATGTGGTGCAGCGCCACCCGCGCCTCGGCGGAGAGCAGACGCATGGCGATCTCGTTGCGGCCCATTTCGAGCGAGAAGATCACGCTCGGCAGCTTGTGGTGGATCGAGCAGGCCCGGGCGAAGTCCAGCGCCAGGGTGGACTTGCCCATCGCGGGACGGGCCGCGATGACGATCATCTGGCCGGGGTGGAGCCCGTTGGTGAGCGCGTCGAAGTCGGCGAAGCCGGTCGGGACACCGGACATCTGGCCGTTGCGGGAGCCGATCGACTCGATCTCGTCGAGGGCGCCCTCCATGATGTCGGCGAGCGGAGCGTAGTCCTCGTTGGTGCGCTGCTCGGTGACGGCGTAGATCTCCGCCTGGGCCGCGTTGACGATCTCGTCGACGTCGCCCTCGGCGGCGTAGCCCATGCCCGCGATCCGGGTGCCCGCCTCGACCAGCCGGCGCAGCACCGCGCGCTCGTGCACGATCTGCGCGTAGTACTCGGCGTTGGCGGCGGTCGGGACGGAGTTGACCAGGGTGTGCAGGTAGCCGGGGCCGCCGACCCGCTGGAGTTCGCCGCGCTTGGTCAGCTCACCGGCGACGGTGATCGGGTCGGCCGGCTCGCCGCGCGCGTACAGGTCGAGGATCGCGCCGTGCACCAGCTCGTGCGCGGGGCGGTAGTAGTCGGCGGGCTTGAGCACCTCGACCACGTCGGCGATGGCGTCCTTGGACAGCAGCATGCCGCCGAGGACGGACTGCTCGGCCGCGAGGTCCTGCGGGGGGACCCGCTCGAAGCCCTCCAGACCGCCCTCGCCGGAGCGCTCGTCCTCGCCGCCCTGGCGCCGCTTGCCGTCCCGCTGGAAGCCGCCCGAACCGCCGGAGCCGCCCTTGCCGCCCTTCTGGAAGCCGCCGCCCTGACCCTGGCCCTGGCCGTTGCCGCGGGCGCGCGAGACCGGCAGCCGGTCGCCGGGACCGTCCGGGAAGGGGGCCTCGGCGAAGGCACCGACCGGGAAGGGGTCGTCGGCACCCTGCCAGTCGTCCTCCGGCGGGGGCGGGGCGTCGTGGTCGTCGTACTGGGGGCCGGTCACGCGTGTTCCCCGATCAGCGAGTGGTGCGAGTTGGAGCGGGCCTTGCCGGTGGCGGCCGGGAGGGAGCGGAACCCGACTCCCCGCCACCGCATTTCTACGCCACCGCACCGACAAATCGGACGCCGGGGCGGGTGGGAGTGTCGGCCGGAGGCCCCACGCTAAGGTGCCGGGAGCCTTTCGGCCAAGGCGGTTATCCACAGGGGGTGTGGACGAAAGCCCGATGGCTGTGGAGAAGTACCGCAAACCTGTGGACGCCCCTGTGGAAAGCCCTGTGGATAACCAGACCATCGATCCACCGTCAACTCACTGACCTGCGATTCCCTCCTCCAGTGCCTGTGCATGAGAAATTCTTCACACACAGTCGGGTGGCGGTGGACACAGACCCGGACGGCGCAGTCGCCCAGGCGTACGAGTAAGCTCCGAAATCCCCTGGCACCACTTACCTGTGGATGAGTAGCCTGGACCCCATGACCCTCACCGCCGACCGCCGCCGCCATGACCGGGAGATCCTCGCCCTCGCCGTCCCCGCCTTCGGCGCCCTGGTCGCCGAGCCGCTCTTCCTGATGGCCGACTCCGCCATCGTGGGCCACCTCGGCACGGCCCAGCTGGCCGGTGTCGGCGTCGCCTCGGCCGCCCTCACCACCGCGACCGGGGTGTTCGTCTTCCTCGCCTACGCCACCACCGCCGCGGTGGCCCGCCGGATCGGCGCCGGGGACCGCCGGGCCGCGATCCAGCAGGGCATCGACGGCATCTGGCTGGCCCTGGTGCTCTCCGCCGCCGTGGTCGCGCTGACCCTGCTGCTCGCCCCCCGGGTGGCCGACGCCCTCGGCGCCTCGGCGACCGCCGCCCCGTACGCGGTGACCTATCTGCGGATCAGCGCGCTCGGCATCCCGGCCGTCCTCATGGTGATGGCCGCCACCGGCGTGCTGCGCGGCCTCCAGGACACCAGGACCCCGCTGTACGTCGCCATCGCCGGGTTCGCCGCCAACCTCGGGCTGAACGCCGGCCTGGTCTACGGCGCCGGGCTCGGGGTGGCCGGCTCGGCCTGGGGCACGGTGATCGCCCAGACCGGCATGGCCGCCGTCTATGTGTTCGTGGTGGTGCGCGGGGCCCGCCGGGAGCGGGCCTCGCTGCGGCCGGACGCCGCCGGGATACGCGCGAGCGCCAGGGCCGGCGGGCCGCTGATGGTCCGCACCCTGAGCCTGCGCGCGATCCTGATGATCGCCACCGCGGTGGCCGCCGGGCTCGGTGACAGGCAGATCGCCGCACACCAGATCGCGATGACGGTGCTGCTGTTCATCGCCTTCGCACTGGACTCCATCGCGATCGCCGGGCAGGCCATCATCGGCCGCTACCTGGGGGCCTCGGACGTCCCGGGCACCCGGGCGGCCACCCGGCGGATGATCGAGTGGGGCATCGGCGCCGGAGCGGTGCTGGGCGTGCTGGTCGTGGTCGCCCGGCCGCTGTACGTCCCGCTGTTCACTCCCGACCCGGCGGTGCAGCAGGAGCTGAACACCGTGCTGCTGCTGCTCGCGCTCTGCCAGCCGGTCTCCGGGCTGGTCTACGTCCTGGACGGGGTGCTGATGGGCGCGGGGGACGGCACGTTCCTGGCCTGGGCGATGCTCGCCACGCTGCTCGTGTTCGCCCCGGCCGCGCTCGCGGTGCCGGCCAGCGGCACCGGGCTGGCCGGACTCTGGTGGGCGCTCAACCTCTTCATGCTGGTCCGCGCCGGCTTCCTGGCCGGGCGGGCCCGGGGCGGCAAGTGGCTGGTCACCGGCGCCGTCCGGAGCTGAGCCCCCGGCGCCCTGCGGGGCCGGTAGCCCCGGCCCCGCACCGGACCGGGCCCCCGGAACGACCGAGGGCCGGTCTCCCCCGAGGGGGAGACCGGCCCTGCGGCCACTGCTACGGCGTTGTCGCTGATCAGGCGGCGACGACGGCGATGTCCAGGTTGGCCTGGACGTCCGAGTGCAGCTTGACCGAGACCTTGTGGGTACCCACGGTCTTGATCGGCGAGGCGATCGCGACGGCGCGCTTGTCGACCGCCGGGCCGCCGGCGGCCTTGATGGCCTCGACGACGTCGGCCTGGGTCACCGAGCCGAACAGACGGCCGGCGTCGCCCGAGCGAACGGCCAGCTTGACCTGGACGCCCTCGAGCTTGCCCTTGACCTCGTTGGCGGCCTCGAGGGTCTGGATCTGGTGGATCTTGCGGGCGCGACGGATGGCGTCGACGTCCTTCTGACCACCCTTGGTCCAGCGGATGGCGTAGCCACGCGGGACCAGGTAGTTGCGGGCGTAGCCGTCCTTGACCTCGACGACCTCGCCGGCGGAGCCGAGACCCGGCACCTCGTGAGTGAGGATGATCTTCATTATTCGGTCACCCTCTCTTAGCGCGCGGTGCTGGTGTAGGGCAGCAGCGCCATCTCACGGCTGTTCTTCACGGCCGTGGCGACGTCACGCTGGTGCTGGGTGCAGTTGCCGGTGACCCGGCGGGCACGGATCTTGCCACGGTCGGAGATGAACTTCCGCAGCAGGTTCGTGTCCTTGTAGTCAACGTAGTTGACCTTGTCCTTGCAGAAGACGCAAACCTTCTTCTTCGGCTTGCGAGCAGGCGGCTTCGCCATTGTGTGCTCCATTGGGTTCACGACCGGGCCGGCGTCTCACGACGCCGGGCCCCTGGCCGCACGAAATCTGTCAGCTCTTAGAACGGGGGCTCTTCCGAGAAGCCGCCACCGGACGGGGCACCCCAGCTGCCGCCACCCTGGTTTCCACCAGAGGGAGCGCTGGACGCCCACGGGTCGTCGGAGGGGCCGGACTGGCCACCGGAGTTTCCACCCCAGCCGCCACCCTGCTGGCCGCCACCGCCGCCCCAGTTGCCGCCGCCCTGGCCGCCGCCCTGAGGGCTGCCGCCGAAGCCGCCGCCACCGGGGGCGCCGCCGGGGCCACCGGACCGGTTGGCCCGGGTGACCTTCGCGGTCGCCGAGCGCAGGCTCGGACCGACCTCGTCGACCTCGACCTCGAAGACCGTCCGCTTCTCGCCTTCCTTGGTCTCGTAAGACCGCTGGCGCAGTCGGCCCTGCACGATGACGCGCATGCCGCGCTGCAGCGACTCGGCCACGTTCTCCGCCGGCTGCCGCCAGACGTTGCACGTGAGGAAGAGGCTCTCGCCGTCCTTCCACTCGTTCGTCTGACGGTCGAAGGTGCGGGGGGTGGACGCGATGCGGAACTTCGCGACCGCCGCACCCGACGGGGTGAAGCGCAGCTCGGGGTCGTCGACGAGATTGCCGACGAGGGTGATGACGGTCTCGCCTGCCATGTGGTGATGACCTCTCGGGAAGATGTCCGTTCACCGCTGTTTCACGTGAAACAGCGGACGCGAGCTACCCGAGACCCGAAGGCCTCAGAGGTGGCTCAGTGGGTGTCCGGGCGCAGGACCTTGGTCCGCAGAACCGACTCGCTCAGGCCCATCTGGCGGTCGAGCTCCTTGACGACCTCAGGCGTGGCCTGGAGGTCGATGACCGAGTAGATGCCCTCGGACTGCTTGTTGATCTCGTAGGCCAGACGGCGGCGACCCCAGGTGTCGACCTTCTCGACCTTGCCGCCCGCGTTGCGGACGACAGCCAGGAAGCTCTCGATCAGGGGGGAAACGGCGCGCTCCTCGACCGAGGGGTCGAGGATGACCATCACCTCGTAGTGACGCATGAGTAACCCACCTCCTTTGGACTCAACGGCCACGGTCTCTCCGTGGCAGGAGGGTTGTGCAGCGTCGACACCGGTGCAGTGCCGACTTCGGCCACCGTAGCGGCCGGGTCGGACAGCCCGTCCCCGTTCACCCGAAAGAGGGCAGCGGAGGGCACAGCTACACCAGTGCAGACGACCCACCCTACCCGCACCCGGACGGACGAACAAAACGCATAGGGGTTGTGAGACCGACCCAACCGCCGCAATCTGGACGGAACGGGTTTCCTGCTCGTTCGTCTCCACGCCAGGAGGTGGGACACATGGCCCAGACCGTCCACCGCATGCCCGCCCTCACCCTGAACACCGACGGCCACCCGCACCCGCGCGAGAACACCCTGGTCGGCCTCACCGCCGTCCTGGGCGCGATCGCCTTCATCACCTCGTTCTTCCACAATCTGCATCTGCTGACCTCGTGGACCGGCCTGTTCGGGATCATCACCGGCCTGCTGGGGATGTACATCTCCGTGACCACGGCCGAGCGTTTCGTCCTGATGGTCACGCTCGGCGCCTCGGCGATCGGCTTCTACCTCGGCATCGCCCGCGGCGGGCTGTGGGGCTAGCGCCCACCCCGCAAGGAACCCCCGGCGCCCCCGCGGCGTATCTGTCTTCAACGGACCGGTACGCCGCGGGGGCGCCGCCGTGCCCGCAGCAGACAACCGCAGCAGACGACCCACAGCCGACGGGATCCACCGCGGACGGGACCCGCAGCCGACGGGACCCACGGCCGACAGAACCCCGGACGATAGGGTCAGCCCGAGAACACGGGGCCCACCGCAGCCCGACCGACGAGGAGCACCGAGCATGAGCCTGCGCCTGAGGACGATCACCCGCGAGGAGCACCTCGCCTTCATCAGGAGCCGCGCCTCGGCCAGCCACATGCAGGTGCCGTCCTGGGGCGATGTGAAGGCCGAGTGGCGCACCGAGTCGATCGGCTGGTTCGACCAGAGCAACCAGCTCGTCGGCGCCGGCCTGGTGCTCTACCGCCAGCTGCCCAAGGTCAAGCGCTACCTCGCCTACCTGCCCGAGGGCCCGGTGATCGACTGGTTCGACCGGGACCTCGACCGCTGGCTCCAGCCGATGCTCGCCCACCTGAAGTCCCAGGGCGCCTTCTCGGTGAAGATGGGCCCGCCGGTGGTCATCCGCCGCTGGAACGCCCCGACCATCAAGGAGGCCATCGCCGGCAAGGAGGCGAAGCGCCTGCGCGACATCGAGGCCGACTGGTACGAGCCGCGCGCCTTCGAGGTCGCCGACCGGCTGCGCAAGGCCGGCTGGCTCCAGGGCGAGGACGGCGGCGCCGGCTTCGGCGACGTCCAGCCGCGCTACGTCTTCCAGGTGCCGCTGGCCAACCGCTCGCTGGACGACATCCAGAAGGGCTTCAACCAGCTCTGGCGCCGCAACATCAAGAAGGCCGAGAAGAGCGGCGTCGAGGTGGTCCAGGGCGGCTACGACGAGCTGCCGATCTTCCACCAGCTCTACCTGGTGACCGCCGAGCGCGACAAGTTCACCCCGCGCCCGCTGTCGTACTTCCAGCGCATGTGGAACGCCCTCACCGCCGAGGACCCGAACCGGATGCGCCTGTACATCGCCTACCACGAGGGCGAGCCGCTGGCGGCGACCACGATGCTGGTCGTCGGCGAGCACGTCTGGTACTCCTACGGCGCCTCGGCCAACCACAAGCGCGAGGTCAAGCCGTCCAACGCGATCCAGTGGCGGATGATGCGCGACTCCTACGCACTGGGCGGCGGCGTGTACGACCTCCGCGGCATCTCCGACACCCTGGACGAGAACGACCACCTGTTCGGCCTGATCCAGTTCAAGGTCGGCACCGGCGGCCAGGCCGCCGAGTACCTCGGCGAGTGGGACTTCCCGCTCAACAAGCTGCTGCACAAGGCCCTCGACCTCTACATGTCGCGCCGCTGAGCAGCACCCCGCCGAGCCCCCGAGCCGCCGTGCCCAACACCCCCTGGGAGATGACCCGATGACGCTGTCGCTCTATCTCGACACCGAACGCTGGCGTACCCACCAGCGCTCCGTCCTGGCCGAGTTCCCCGGCCTGGTGCCGGTGGCGAAGGGCAACGGCTACGGACTGGGCAACCACCGCCTGGCCGAGGAGGCGACCCTCCTCGGCACCGGCGTGCTGGCCGTCGGCACCGCCTACGAGGCCGCCGACGCGGCCGACTGGTACGGCGGCGAGCTGCTGGTGCTCACCCCCTACCGGGTGGGCGAGGAGGCGCTCCCGCTGCCGCACGCCCGGGTGATCCGGACGGTGGCGAGCGTGGACGGCCTGCGGGCGCTGCACGGCGCCCGGGTCGTGGTGGAGTGCATGACCACCATGCGCCGGCACGGCGTCTCGGCGGCCGACCTCACGGCGGTCGCCGCCGAGCTGGACGGCGTCGCCTTCGAGGGCCTGGCGCTGCACCTGCCGATGGACCGGCCGGACGGCTCCAGCCCCGTCGACGAGGTCGCGTACTGGGTGGAGACCGCCCGGGCCGCCGGCCTCCCGGTGCACACCGTCTTCGTCAGCCACCTCGGCGCGGCGGGCATGGAGCAGCTCACCCAGCGCTTCCCCGGCACCGTCTTCCGGGCCCGGATCGGCACCCGGCTCTGGCTGGGCGACCACGGCGCGCTGGAGGTCAGGGCCACGGTGCTGGACGTGACCCCGGTCAAGAAGGGCGACCGCTACGGCTACCGCCAGCACCCGGCGCCGGCCGACGGCCACCTGCTGGTGGTCGCCGGCGGCACCGCGCACGGCATCGGCCTGGAGGCACCCAAGTACGTCCAGGGCATGTCCTCGCGGGCCAAGGGCATCGCCCGGGCCGGCCTGGCCACCGTCAACAAGACCAAGTCGCCGTACCACTGGGCGGGCAAGCAGCTCTGGTTCGCCGAGCCGCCGCACATGCAGGTGTCGCTGCTCCTCCTGGACGGCGAGAGCGAGCCGCCGGTGATCGGCGACGAGCTGGGCCTCCAGGTCCGGCACACCACCACGCACTTCGACCGCGTGGTCGACCGCTGAGGACCGGCCCCCGCGGGGGCCGGTCCGGTCAGACCTTCTCGGCCGGCTCCGCGGCGGGCGGCTCCTCCAGCCACGCCTCGGGGCCGGCCGGCGCGTACCCGGCGTAGCTCTCCTCCTCGCGCAGCCGGCGGGCGCTGCCGAGCACGAACACGTCCGGGGCCCCGTCGAGCACCCCGCCGGACGGGTCGTCACTGCCGTCCCAGCGGACCGGGTCGCGGTCCGGCAGCAGGATGTCCCGGACCACCAGGCCCACCAGGTAGAGCGTGCCGAGCAGGTGCAGCACGATCGCGAAGTGGTACCAGGACTCGCCGATCCCGTGCTGCTTGGCGCCGGTGACGAAGCCCAGGTGGGACCAGATGCCCAGGGTGTAGAGCACCTCGCAGGCCTGCCAGATCAGGATGTCCCGCCAGCGCGGCCGGGCCAGTACCGCCAGCGGCAGCAGCCAGAGCACGTACTGCGGCGAGTACACCTTGTTGAGGAGCACGAACGCGGCCACCACCAGGAAGGCCAGCTGGACCACCCTCGGCCGGCGGGGCGCCGCGAGCCCGAGCCACGCTATCCCCGCACAGCTCAGCAGCATCAGGACGGCGATGAAGGTGTCGAGGTTCGCCAGTCCGACGCCGCGGTTCTGCATCAGGATCAGCCACAGCGAGCCGTAGTCCTCGGTGCGGTGCTTGCTGAAGACGTAGAAGGTCGACCAGCCCTGCCAGTTCGCCATCATGATCGGCAGGTTGACCAGCAGCCAGGCGCCGACCGCGCCGCCGAGCAGGGCCCGCAGGTCGCGCCCGCGCCCGGCCCGCCAGCAGAGCACCACCAGTGGGCCGAGCAGCAGCAGCGGGTAGAGCTTGGCCGCGGTGGCGAGCCCGATGAACACACCGGCCCAGAGCGGCCGCGAGCCGGACCACCAGGCGAGTGCCACGGCGGCCAGCGCGACCGCCAGCAGGTCCCAGTTGACGGTGGCGTTGAGCAGCAGCACCGGCGCCAGGGCGAACATCAGCGCGTCCCAGGGGCGGCGCCGGTGGGTGCGGGAGAGCGCGACCACGGCGACCACCGCGCAGGCCATCAGCAGGCCCGCGTTGATGGTCCAGAACCAGCGCTCCTGGTCCTGGAGGGCGCCGCCGCCGGGCGTCAGCCAGGCCGAGACCTGCATGAACAGGCCGGTCAGCACCGGGTACTCGAGGAACTGCAGATCCCCGGAGGTGCCCGGGATCCGGTCCACGTAGGGGTGCAGTCCGGCCGCGAAGCCGCGCCCGGAGAACAGGTGCGGGATGTCGCTGTAACAGGCGTGCACGTACTGCGGCGAGCCGGGCTGGAACCAGGCGGCGTTGTAGCAGGGCAGCTTCTGCGCCATGCCCAGCACCGAGACCACGATCACCACCAGCGCCAGGAAGCGGGCCGGGATCCACCAGGAGACGCCGAGCAGGGCGCGCCGCCCGGGCGGGCCGCCGATCACCTCGCTGCCTGCGGCCGCGACCGGGTCCTCGTCCGCCGGCACCACCACGGTGTTGGCCTGTGGACCGGCCGCCGGCGCGACCCGGTCCTCTTCCTCACGAGTGCTGGACGTCATGGCGGACATCCTGCCGCACCCCGCCCGCCCGTACGAGGAGGACCCTGCCCCTTTTCCCGGGGCCGCGACGGCCGGGGCGGCCCGGGACGGCGGCCCGGGGCCCGGGCACCGGCACGAATCGCTCCGAATACGGCGAAACGGCGGTGGGGGGCTCCGAAGAGCCCCCCACCGCCGTTTCGGTCACCGCGTGCTACGGCGCCACGGCGTTGCCGCTGCCCGGCGAGGGCGAGGTGGACGGCTTCGGCGGCTTGCTGGTCGGGCCGCCGGTCGCGCCGCCCGCCCCGCCGCCCGGGTCCGGGGTCGGCGTGGTCGGCTGGGTCGGCGTGCTGCAGCCGATCGGGCCGAGCAGGCAGCTCGGCGAGGGGCTGGTGCCACCGCCACCGTTGGCGCCGCCGCCACCGGCCGTACCACCGCCGGTCGTGCCGCCGGTGGTGCCACCGCCGGTGGTCGTGCCGCCGGTGGTGCCACCACCGCCGGTCGTCCCGCCGCCCGGGTTCGGGTTGGTCTTGGTCGGACCGGGCTGGGTGGGCACCGTGCCCGGGCAGTCGACGCCCGGAACGCAGGCCGGCCCCTGGGTGACCGGCGGCTGGGTCGGCTGCCCGGCGTTCGGGTCGACCGGGGGAGTCGTCACGGTCTCGGTCGCGGTCGGGGTCGGCACGGCGCTCGCCGTGCTCGGCGCGCCCGAGGAGTCGACCTGCGAGCCGACCGGCTGCGGGGTCGGGAAGTTCAGCTTCTTCTCGTTGGCCAGCGCGGCCTTCATGTACCGGGTGAAGACGTCCGCGGGGACGTCACCACCGTGCACCGAGTCCTTGCCGCCGGTGCCGTTCAGCGAGAGCCGCTCGTGCGCGTTCGGGTCCTCGCGCCACATCGCCACGCTGGTGGCCAGCTGCGGGGTGTAGCCGACCCACCAGGCCGACTTGTTCTCGTCGGTGGTACCGGTCTTGCCGGCCACCGGGCGGCCCAGGGTGTTGGTCTTCTTACCGGTACCGTTCTGCGCCACGTTCACCAGCACGTCGGTGATGTTGTCGGCGACCACCGCCTCCACCGCCTGCTTGGTCTCGTGCTTGCCGAAACCGGCCCGCTCCTTGCCGTCCACCAGGACCTTGGTGACCGAGTAGGGCTCGGCCTGCTTGCCGCTGGCGGCGAAGGTCGCGTAGGCGTCCGCCATCCGGATCGGGCTGACGGTGGAGACGCCGAGCGGGAAGGTCGCCGTCTTCGACTCCTTCTCGATGCTCTCCCTGCGGATGCCCAGCGCCTCGGCGATCTGCATCACGTTCTGGCCGCCGACGTCCTGGTTCAGCTGCACGAAGGGCACGTTGTAGGAGTACTGCATGGCCATCCGCAGCGAGACGTAGCCGCGCTTGCCCTTCTCCTCGTTCTTCTGCCGGTACGGCTTGCCGTCGTCACCGAGCAGCAGCGAGCCGTCCGGCTTGCGGATCTCCGAGAGGTCGTCGGACAGGTAGCGGCTGTCGGCGTTGATCCGCTTGGGCTTGCCCTTGTCGTCGGTCGCGGTCAGCACGCCGGTCTGCATGGCGGTGGCCAGCACGAAGGGCTTGAAGGTCGAGCCGACCTGGACACCCTGGGCGTCGGCGTTGTTGCCGAAGTTCCCGTTCTCGACTCCCTCGCCGCCGTAGATGGCGACGATCGCGCCGTCACCGGGGACGATGCTGGAGGCGCCGAACTGGACGAAGTTGTCGTTGTTCGGGCGCTTCTGGACGTTGAGGGTCTCCGCCTTGACGTCGTCCACGGCCTTCTTCAGGGCGTCGACCTTCTCCTTCTGGAAGGTCGTGTAGATCTTGAAGCCGCCCTTGTCGATCGCCCGCTGGTCGATCGTCGGGTCCTTGACCATGACGTACTTGTTGGCGGTCTCGACCATGTAGCTGATCTGACCGTTCATATTGGCCGAGGGGACCTGCTTGATCGGGGTGGGGAAGGCGGTGCACTTCGCCCGCTCCTCGGCGGTGGTGTTCTTGGTCTCCACCATCCGGTCGAGGATCCACTTCCAGCGCTCCTCGGCGCGGGCCTGGTTGGCCTTGATGGTCGGGTCGTAGTACGACGCGCCCTTGAGCAGGCCGGCCAGCATGGCGCTCTGGCACAGGTCGAGGTCCTTGGCGTTGACGCCGTAGTACGCCTGGGCGGCGGCCTGGGCGCCGGTGGCGCCGCGGCCGAACCAGCTGGTGTTGAGGTAGCCCTTGAGGATGTCGGGCTTCTCGTACTCCTGATTGACCTTCAGGGTGATGAAGAACTCCTTCACCTTGCGGCTGAGAGTCTGCTCCTGGGTCAGGTACGCGTTCTTGACGTACTGCTGGGTGATGGTCGAGGCGCCCTGGGTCTGGCCGCCCTTGGCCATGTTGACGACCGCGCGCAGCATGCCCTTGGGGTCGATGCCGCTGTCCGTGCGGAAGGTCTCGTTCTCCGCCGCGATGACCGCGTTCTGGAGGTTGGGCGAGATGTCGGCCAGCTCGACGATCTGCCGGTTGGTCTCGCCCTTGCGGACCATCTCGGTGCCGTCGGCCCAGTAGTAGATGTTGTTCTGGTCGTTCACCAGGGCGTTCAGCGGCGGGATCTTGGTGCTCTGGTAGACGTAGAAGACCGCCCCCACGCAGACCGCGGCGACGAGCAGCACGGCGCTCAGCCACTGCCGCCAGGAGGGCAGCCAGCGGCGGACGCCCTGCTTGCCGAAGCGCGGGTAGTCGATGAACCGCTTCTTGCCGGGGGCGCCGCCCCGGCCGGCGGCCGCGCCGGCGGCGGAGGCCGTCTCGGCACCGCGACGGCCGCCCTTCTGGGCGGCCTTCCGCATTTCGGCACGGGTCATCCGGGGCTGCTGGGCGGTGTCCCGCGTGCCCGGCGGGCGCCGTCGGCCCAGACCCTCGGAGCCCAGCTCGTCGCGCCCGGCTCCTTCCGACCGTCCGTTGCCGCCGCCCGGCGGGCCACCGTCGCCGCCGGGCGACCTGCGCCGTCGTTCGCTCATCTTCCAGCTACTCCTCGCCAGGCCGGTCGAGCCTGAAGGCAGGGTCCACGTCCGATGCCCGTAACCGCCCTAACCCCGGAGGTGGTCCTCGTGCACACGCGACAGCGTACGCAGCTCCGAATCCGAACTAATCGGGCATCAATCTCCAATAGCCTCAAAACGGCAACAGATCATTACACGCCCGTTGCCAAGCACACCCGCGCGTCGTCTTGTGATCACATTCACGCGCGTCCCCCTTGCCCGTTCGCGGACCCAGGCTTACTGTTCTCGATATATCGAGCCGATACATCGGAACGGCATACCGCCGCTCGAGGCGGGTCGCGGACCGACCGGAGAGGGGAGGACGAAGGCAGTGGGCAGACGCTCAGGAGTGCTGGAGTTCGCCGTTCTCGGACTGCTCCACGACGCCCCGATGCACGGTTACGAGCTGCGCAAGAGGCTCAACGTCCTGCTCGGCTCGTTCCGCGCCTTCTCGTACGGGACGCTCTATCCCTGTCTGAAGAGCCTGGTGGCCCAGGGTTTCCTGGTCGAGGACAACCCGGACGTCGAGTACGTGCCGGCCACCGCGCTCAACGGCAAGCGGTCCAAGATCGTCTACCGGCTGTCCGCCGAGGGCAAGCAGCGTTTCGAGGAGCTGCTCGCCGACGCCGGCCCGGACGCCTGGGAGGACGAGCACTTCGGTGTGCACTTCGCCTTCTTCGGTCAGACCGACCGGGCCGTGCGGATGCGCGTCCTGGAGGGCCGCCGCAGCCGGCTGGAGGAGCGCCTGGAGCGGATGCGCAACTCGCTGGCCCGGGCCCGCGAGCGGTTCGACGACTACACGGTCGAACTGCAGCGGCACGGACTGGAGTCGGTGGAGCGCGAGGTCCGCTGGCTGAACGAGCTGATCGAGACCGAGCGGGCCAACCGCTCCGGCCGGACCGGGGCGCCCGCCGGCGGGACCGGCTCCGCAGTACCCCAGACTTCGGACGGCCGAGGCCAGGAGGACGGGTCCGTGGACCCGCCCGGGCCACCGCACGACCGCCCGGGGCGTTCCGCCCAGGAGCGCTGAGACCGCGTCAGCCCTGTGCCGCGCGGCAGGAGTGGGCGCGTCATGCGCCCGTCAGCAGTCATCGAATAAGCAGGACGAGCACCGCCGACCTTCGGCGGCGCTCATGAGATCACAGGGAGCAACCGGGAATGGGTTCGGTTCGCGTAGCCATCGTGGGCGTGGGCAACTGCGCCACGTCGCTGGTGCAGGGTGTCGAGTACTACAAGGACGCCGACCCGGCCGGCAAGGTCCCCGGGCTGATGCACGTCCAGTTCGGTGACTACCACGTCAGTGACGTGGAGTTCGTCGCCGCCTTCGACGTCGACGCCAAGAAGGTCGGCCAGGACCTCGCGCACGCCATCACGGCGTCCGAGAACAACACCATCAAGATCTGCGACGTGCCCCCGACCGGCATCACGGTCCAGCGCGGCCACACCTTGGACGGCCTGGGCAAGTACTACCGGGAGACCATCGAGGAGTCGGACGAGACCCCGGTCGACGTCGTCCAGGCCCTGAAGGACGCCCAGGTCGACGTCCTGGTCTGCTACCTGCCGGTGGGCTCCGAGGCCGCCGCCAAGTTCTACGCCCAGTGCGCCATCGACGCCAAGGTCGCCTTCGTGAACGCCCTCCCGGTGTTCATCGCCGGCACCAAGGAGTGGGCGGACAAGTTCACCGAGGCCGGTGTGCCGATCGTCGGTGATGACATCAAGTCCCAGGTCGGCGCCACCATCACGCACCGCGTGATGGCGAAGCTGTTCGAGGACCGCGGTGTCGTCCTCGAGCGCACCATGCAGCTGAACGTCGGCGGCAACATGGACTTCAAGAACATGCTCGAGCGCGAGCGCCTGGAGTCCAAGAAGATCTCCAAGACCCAGGCCGTCACCTCGCAGATCCGCGACCGCGAGCTGGGCGCCAACAACGTCCACATCGGTCCCTCGGACTACGTGGCCTGGCTGGACGACCGCAAGTGGGCGTACGTCCGCCTCGAGGGCCGCGCCTTCGGCGACGTCCCGCTGAACCTGGAGTACAAGCTCGAGGTCTGGGACTCCCCGAACTCCGCCGGTGTCATCATCGACGCCGTGCGCGCCGCGAAGATCGCCCTCGACCGCGGCATCGGTGGCCCGATCCTCTCGGCCTCCTCATACTTCATGAAGTCCCCGCCGGTCCAGTACTTCGACGACGAGGCCCGCGAGAACGTCGAGAAGTTCATCAGCGGCGAGGTCGAGCGCTGAGCTCGCCCCACCCCGTGCTGAGTCTTTGAGCACCGAACGGGTCCGCGGTCCACGACCGCGGACCCGTTCACCTTTTCCCGGCGAATGTTTCACGTGAAACACCGCCCTGATCCATGGCACCCTGAGCGGGTGGCGATCACCGAGAACGGCAGTACCCACCGTGCCGCGCACCGCGCCACGCTCTTCGGCCTGCTCCGCGGCCGCGACTTCCGCCGGCTGCTGACCGCCCGGGTGCTGTCCCAGCTCTCCGACGGCGTGTTCCAGGTGTCGCTCGCCGCCTATGTGGTCTTCTCCCCCGAGAAGCAGTCCTCGCCCGCCGACATCGCCTCGATGCTGGCCGTGATGCTGCTGCCGTTCTCCGTGATCGGCCCCTTCGCCGGCGTCCTGCTGGACCGCTGGCGCCGTCGGCAGGTGCTCTACCTGGGCAATCTGGCCCGCTTCGGACTCGGCCTGCTCACCGGCGGGCTGCTCCTGGCCCAGGCGCCGACCTGGCTCTTCTTCGCCTCCGCGCTGCTGGTCACCGCGCTCAACCGGTTCATCCTGGCCGGACTGTCCGCCGCGCTGCCCCGGGTGGTGCGGGCCGAGCAGCTGGTGACCGCCAACGCGCTCTCCCCCACTCTGGGCACCGTCGCGGCGGCCTGCGGCGGCGGCCTGGGCTTCCTGCTGCACCAGGTGATGCCGCCGGGCCCCCGGGCCGACGCCGCCCTGGTGAGCCTGGCCGCGCTGCTCTACCTGTCCGCCGCGCTGGCCGCGCTGCGGATGGACAAGGACCTGCTCGGCCCGGGGAACCACCCCGGCCGACCCGCGATCGGCCAGGCCCTGGCCCAGGCCGCCCGCGAGCTGCGGGCCGCCGTCACCCACCTGGTGCGGGACCGCCGCCCGGCGGCGCACGCGCTGGCCGCCGTGACCGCCGCCCGGTTCTGCTACGGCGTGCTGATCGTCGTCGTGGTGATGCTCGCCCGGTACACCTTCAACGACCCGGCGGACAGCGCGGCCGGTCTGGCCACCCTGGGGCAGGCCGTCGGCCTCTCCGCCGCCGGGTTCTTCATCGCGGCGGTGATCAGCCCCTGGTGCAGCCGCCGGCTCGGGCTGGCCGGCTGGATGACGCTCTGCCTGGCCGCCCCGGTGGTCTTCGTGCCCGCGCTCGGCCTCGGCTTCGACCTGGTGCCCTGTCTGATCGCGGCGCTGCTGCTCGGCGTGGTCACCCAGGGCACCAAGATCTGCGCCGACACCGTGGTGCAGGAATCGGTCGAGGACGAGTTCCGGGGCCGGATCTTCGCCATCTACGACGTGCTCTTCAACGTCGCCTTCGTGGCCGCCGCCCTGGTGACCGCACTGGTGCTGCCGCTCTCCGGCCGCTCGGTCACGGTCGTGGCCGGCGTCTCCCTGGTGTACGCGGCCTCGGCCGCGCTCTACCTGCGCGCGGCCCGCCGCACCGGCCCGCTCCCCGGCGACCCGGCCCGCTGACCACGGGCGTCCGCCCGGGCGGCCCCTGCGCCCCGGCGGCGTCGTCGCGAGTCGCTAAGGTACGTCAGATCTGTCGCAGCAGCAGCACTCTGTCTCGGGGGACAATCTGATGAGCACACCACCCAGTCCGTACGGACCGCCTCCTGGCTACGGCGCCGCGCCGCAGCCCTACGGTCCCCCGGTGCCCCAGCCGTACGGCCAGCCCCAGCCGGTGCCCGCGGGCTACAGCGCACCGCCGCCCCCGCCCGGCTACGGCTACCCCGCGGCGCCGCAGGCGGCCCAGCCCTACCCGCAGCCCGTCCAGCCGCAGGGCCCCTACCCGCCCGCGCCGTACCCGCAGGCCCCGCAGGCGCCCGGTCCCTACGGACCGCCCTCGCCGCACGGCTACCCGCCGGCGGCGCCGCAGCCCGGACCGGCCGCCAAGGGCCGCGGCAAGGCCCGGCTGAAGGCGGTCGGACTGGTCCTGGGTGTGATCGCCCTCATCGTCGGCTACTTCGTCACCGGCCCCAGCGTCAGCAGCGCCAAGGCCGGCGACTGCGTCAAGGCCTCCGGCTCGCGCGACGTCTCGGTGGTCAAGTGCACCGACAGCAAGGCGAACTACAAGGTGCTCGCCAAGTTCGAGTCCACCACCGACACCAGCAGGTGCCGCGAGAGCGCGGGCACCACCAGCACCGTCTCGGGCAAGAGCGGCCGCCGCTGGAACAAGAAGCGCTACGTGCTCTGCCTCGGCCCGCTCGCCGGCGTCCCGCCGGTCAAGAAGTCCTGACCGTCCGCCACCTGAATTCCCCGGGGGATCCCCTTGTCCGTTCCGCCCCAGATGCCGTACGGCTCGCCGCCGCCCGCCGACGGCGCCAACCCGTACGCCACCGGCAACCCGTACGCCGGCGCGCCGGCCCCGCAGCCGGCGGGCGCACCGCCCCCGGCCGGCTACGGCTACCCGGCCGCACCGCCGCCGGCCGCACCCGGCTACGGCGCGCCCGCCCAGGCCCCGCCGGGGGGCTACGCCTACCCGCCGCAGGCCGGGGGCTATCCCGCGCCGGCCGGCTACGCCGCCCCGCACGGCGGTCCGGTGTGCCGGTTCTGCGGCGGTTTCCCGGCCGTCGAGACCACCGTCCGGGGCCACCAGGGCATCATCATCATCATGCGGTTCCTGAAGCAGCCGGGACCGTTCTGCCGCACCTGCGGCACCGCCGTGGTCCGCGACATGTCCGCCCGCACCCTGGTGCAGGGCTGGTGGAGCTACCTCTCCGGCATCTTCACCGTGGTCACCCTGCTGCGGAACCTCGCCGCCCACAACAAGATCAAGGACCTGCCGCCGCCGGCGCCCGGCACCCACGGGCCGCAGCTGGACCCGGGCGTGCCGCTCACCAAGCGGCCGCACATCTTCATGCTGCTGCTGCCGGTGCTCGGGATCGGCTCGTGGATCGTCCTGATCGCCACCGGCGCGCTCTTCGCCTCCACCAAGCACGACACCTCCCACCGCCCGCTGGTGATGCCCTCGGTGACCGTGCCGACCTTCCCCTCGCCGACCTTCCCGTCCATCCCGGCGGCGACGGTGCCCGCGGCGACGGCGCCGGCGGTGCCGGTGCCGACGATCACCCTGCCGACGCCGTCCGCCACCAAGGTGGCCAGCGACATCGACACCGCCAAGGCCGGCGACTGCCTGCGCAACGAGAACGGCACCAGCGCCACCCACGACGCCAGCCCGCGGATCACCATGCTGCCCTGCGGCGACCCGAAGGCCCAGTACAAGGTGCTCAAGAAGGTCTACGGGACCAGCGACAACGACAAGGCCTGCGAGAACGTCACCGGCGCCGAGAGCACCTACACCCGTGAGTCCAGCACGGAGGCGCTCAGCTTCGTGCTCTGCCTGAAGAAGCTCTGAGCCCGGGCGCGGGCCCGTACCCGGGCCCGCGCCGACCGGCCCGCGCACGGACGAGGGGTGGCCCCGGGAGAACCCGGGACCACCCCTCGCGGCACTGTGTGCCCTACTGCTGGGCGGCCCACCAGTCGCGCAGCGCGGCGACCGCCGCGTCGTGCTCCATCGGGCCGTGCTCCAGCCGCAGCTCCAGCATGTGCTTGTACGCCTTGCCGACCGCGGGGCCGGGCTTGAGGCCGAGCAGCTCCATGATCTGGTTGCCGTCCAGCGCGGGGCGGACGGCGTCCAGCTCCTCCTGCTCCCTGAGCTCCTCGATCCGGCTCTCCAGGCCGTCGTAGGTGCGGGAGAGCGCGGCCGCCTTCTTCCGGTTCCGGGTGGTGCAGTCCGAGCGGGTCAGCTTGTGCAGCCGCTCCAGCAGCGGGCCGGCGTCGGTGACGTAGCGGCGCACCGCCGAGTCGGTCCACTCGCCGCCGCCGTAGCCGTGGAAGCGCAGGTGCAGCTCGACCAGCCGCGAGACGTCCTCGGTGAGCTCCTTGGAGTACTTCAGGTCGCGCATCCGCTTGCGGGTCATCTTGGCGCCCACCACCTCGTGGTGGTGGAAGGAGACCCGGCCGTCCTGCTCGAAGCGGCGGGTGCGGGGCTTGCCGATGTCGTGCAGCAGCGCGGCCAGTCGCAGGGTGAGGTCGGGCCCGTCCTGCTCCAGGTCGACGGCCTGCTCCAGGACGGTCAGCGAGTGCTCGTAGACGTCCTTGTGGCGGTGGTGCTCGTCCCGCTCCAGGCGCAGCGCCGGCAGCTCCGGGAGGACGTGGTCGGCCAGGCCGGTGTCGACCAGCAGTCGCAGGCCCTTGACCGGGTGCGCGGCCAGCAGCAGCTTGTTCAGCTCGGCCTGCACCCGCTCGGCGGAGACGATGGTGATCCGCTCGGCCATCGCGGTCATCGCCGCGACCACCTCGGGGGCCGGCTCGAAGTCCAGCTGGGCGGCGAACCGGGCGGCCCGCATCATCCGCAGCGGGTCGTCGGAGAAGGACTCCTCGGGCGTGGCGGGGGTGCGCAGCACCCGGGCCTCCAGGTCGTCCAGACCGCGGTGCGGGTCGACGAAGCCCCGGCCGGGCAGGTCGACGGCCATCGCGTTGACCGTGAAGTCGCGGCGGACCAGGTCCTGCTCGATGGTGTCGCCGTAGCTCACCTCGGGCTTGCGGGAGGTGCGGTCGTACGCCTCGGAGCGGTAGGTGGTGATCTCGATCAGGAAGGAACCCTCCGGGGTGTCCTTGCGCGCGCCGACGGTGCCGAAGGCGATGCCGACGTCCCAGACCGCGTCGGCCCAGCCCTTGACCAGCTTCAGCACCTGTTGCGGACGCGCGTCGGTGGTGAAGTCCAGGTCGTTGCCGAGCCGGCCCAGCAGGGCGTCCCGGACCGAGCCGCCGACCAGTGCGAGCCGGTGACCGGCCGCCTGGAAGCGCCGGGCGATCTCGTCGGCGACCGGGGAGACCCGCAGCAGTTCCTGCAGACCCAGGGTCTGCGCCTCGCTCAGGCCGGGGACGACCTGGACGGCGGAACTGGAATGATGGGCGCCGGTCGGGTGGGCGGTGGGCTCATTGGCAGTGGACACGGCTCACAAGGGTACGTGGCCCGGCGGCCCGGTCGCCCGCGTGTTTCCACCGGCTCACTCCCCGGCCCGCAACACCGCACCCCTCACCACATCGTTACCATGCCGGTGGAACGAGTCCGGATGCACCGAGCACGGGCCGCGGTGCCGTGCGCCGCCACGGCCACCGAGGCACCGGACCGCCGCATTTTCTTCACGGCTGATCCTCACGGCATCCCACGGCCGACGGAACATCCGCAGCAGCACGGCAGCAGCAGCAGCGATCGAGAACGGCGAGGGCGAACCCGTGAGCGAGGGCGAACCGCGTGAGTGAGCCGGCACGGCACCCCGGTCCGGCGCCGGACGGGCGCCCCGGGCGGGTCCTGGGACGAACCGTCCGGCGGCTGGCGGGCGCGCTCGGCGCCGCGCTGGTGCTCGCCTCGGCGCTGCCCGGCGGCTCCGCCGACGCGGCCCCGGCCGGGGGGACCAGGCCGGTCGCCGACACGGCGGTCAGCGCCGAGCTCCCGGTGACCATGACCATCGAGTCGGTGAACAAGCCGGTCGCCGTCCCGGGCGGCACCGTGACCATCACCGGGCACGTCACCAACGCCGGCAGGTCGGTGCTGAAGTCCGCGCACGCGGCCGTCCGCCGGCCCTGGCCGAGCAAGCCGCTCACCACCCGCAGCGAACTCGCCTCGGTGTCCTCGCGGAGCGTCCCGCTCAACGCGGACGGCATCTCGATGGACAGCCCGCAGTACGCCCTCAACGAGCTCGGCCCCGGCCAGAGCCAGCCGTACACCCTCAGCGTCGCCGTCGCCGACCTGCAGTTCTCCGGCGAGGGCGTGTACGAGCTGGCGGTGGACGTCTGGGGCACGACCGCCGACAACCAGCGCGACCGGCCGCTGGGCATCGCCCGCAGCTTCCTGCCCTACAACCCGTCCCCGGCCGACGCCCAGCCGTCCAAGGTGACCACCCTCTGGCCGCTGGTGCACGCGCCGGTGCTGGCCGCGCAGACCCTCTCCGAGAACGACCAGACCGTCCCGGTGCTCCGGGACGACAGCCTGGCCGCCGAGTTCGCCCCCGGCGGCCGGCTGTACGCGCTGGTCGACACGGGCGCCGCGCTGACCGGGCTGACCTGGGTGGTGGACCCGGACCTGCTGGACACCGCGTTCGCGATGACCAAGCGCTACGTGGTGCAGAAGCCGGGCACCGAGGGCAACGCGGCCAAGGACGACAACACCGTCCCCGGCACCGGCACCGCCGCCGCCACCGCCTGGCTGGAGAAGCTGCGGGCCGCCGTGGCCAAGCCGGGCAGCCAGGTGGTGGCGCTGCCGTACGCCGATCCCGACCTCGCCTCGATCGCGCACAACGCCCCCGAGCTGGAGGGCATCGACACCGCGCTCAGCAAGGCGGCCACGGCCGGTCGGCTGACCGTCGAGGGCCGGCTGTCGGTGGACACCCGGGCCGATGTCGCCTGGCCCTACCGGGGCTACCTGGACCAGCGGATCGCCGCCGTCGCCCAGCGCACCGGCAACAGCCTGGTGCTGGTGAACGGCGCGGGCATGCCCGAGTCCGACGCGCTGAAGTACACCCCCTCGGCCGCCCGGCCGATCGGCAACGGGCAGACCGCGGTGGTCGCCGACCAGCTGATCTCCTCGCTGTTCGAGGACGGGCTCACGACCCAGGAGGAGCAGAGCCGGGCCGTCCAGCGGTTCCTCGCCGAGACCTTCGTGATCTCCCGCCAGGAGCCGCAGAACCCGCGCGGCCTGCTGGTGATGCCGCCGCGCGATCTCGGTGCCGATGCCGCCAAGGTGCTCGCGAGCGCCCTCCAGGCGGCCCAGGACGGCAAGTGGGTGGAGCCGGTCAAGCTGGACGCCCTCGCCCAGCTGCCGCCGGACCCCAGGGCGAGCGCGGCCGTCCCCGGCCCCGCCGACTACCCGGCCCGGGCCCGCGACTCGGAGCTGTCCGCCTTCGATCTGACCACCACCACCCGGATCCAGACCGACCTGGACACGCTGATGCGGGTGCTGACCCTGCCGCAGCGCGTGCGCGGCCCGTTCAGCGCGGCCATGGTCCGCTCGCTGTCAACCGAGTGGCGCACCGAGGGCTCGGCCGGGGCCGACTACCGGGAGGGCGTGAAGCGCTACCTCAAGGAGCTGACCGGCGCGGTGAAGGTGCCGCCGAAGCGGGAGATCACCTTCGCGGGCGACACCGGAGTGCTCCAGGTCAGCGTCCGCAACGACCTGACCCAGACGGTCACCAACCTCAAGCTGGTCCTCACCCCGGCCCAGCCCAACCGGCTCCGGGTCGAGCTGCCGACCGAGGAACTGGTGCTGCCCGCCTCGCAGAGCGTCACCCTGCGCTTCCCCGCCGAGGCGAAGAACAACGGGCCGGTGAGCATGACCGCCCAGCTCTACACCACCGGGCCGAACCCGCAGAAGTACGGCGAACCGGTGACCTTCACCGTCCAGGTCACCTCGGTGACCAACGGGGTGCTCTACGTCTTCGGCGGCGCCGCGCTGCTGCTCCTGCTCGCCGCGCTGCGGTTCGTCCGCCAGCGCAAGCGGCGGGTGGCGCACGGCGACGAGGGCGACGCGCCGCTCGCCCCGCAGGACGGCGGGACCGGCCCGGACGACACCGACGGCCCGGGCCGGGGCGAAGGCGGGGACGGCCCCGGGACCGCCGCCGACGCCGCCGACGCAGACCGCCCGGCCGGCCCGGAGCGGCCGGAACAGGACGGAGCGGCGCGGACACCGCGCGGCAGCAGCGCGGATGGCCGGGATCGGGCCACCAGTGATGAGAAGGTTGGTCCTTGACAGCGCCGATACCGCCCGACTCCGGAGCGGCCTCCCCACGACAGCGAAGAGGTGACATGACCGGGCGCAGCGAGGAGCGGCCTCCGGGCCGCGGAGAGGGCCGTCCGGGGGCCGAGTCGCCGTCCGGCGACTGGTACGTGGCCGACACCTACGCCCAGGACCCGTACGCGGCCGACGCGTACCGCGACGGTCCGGGCGAGCCGGACCCGTACGGTCTGCGGACCGCCCCGCCCGCCGCGCCGCAGCAGCCGGTGGCCGCGTACGACGTGCCGCCGCAGCTGCCGCCGCAGGGCGGCGACTACCCGGTGCCGCCGACGCCGTTCGGCCCGCCGGTGCCGCCGGTCCAGCCCGGCTGGGACACCCCGGCGCGGGCGGACTGGCGCGACGACCGGCCGCAGCAGCCGGGCGT
Organism: Streptomyces sp. XY431; assembly: GCF_001279805.1. Lineage (NCBI taxonomy): Bacteria > Bacillati > Actinomycetota > Actinomycetes > Kitasatosporales > Streptomycetaceae > Streptomyces > Streptomyces sp. XY431. The sequence continues at coordinate 62,398 of NZ_LGDO01000001.1, read as the reverse complement.
TCCGGCCGCCCCCGCGGCCCCGGCCCCCCCGGCCGAGGGCTGGGGCGGGCAGCAGCAGCAGTGGCAGCCCGGCCCGGCGCACTCCGCCTGGGACTCCGAGTCCACCGAGTACGTCGGGGTGGACTCGCTGTTCGGCGGCGGCCGGACCACGGCCGAGGCCCCGCGCCCGCCGGCCCAGGCGTCCCCCGGCCAGCAGCACCCCGGACAGCCGTACCCGGTCCAGCAGCCCGGCGCGCAGCCGCCGGCCGCGTCCGTCCCGCCCGCGCCGTTCCCCCCGGCCGGCGCGTACCCGGGACAGCACGGGCCGCAGCCCGCGTACGGCCACGGCGGCCGCGGCGGCCAGGACGGCCCCAGGCCGTTCGTCCCGCCGATCGAGTTCGACCCGCCGCTCTCCGAGGAGGAGGCCACCCTCCAGGTGGCCGCGGTGCAGCTGCCGCCCGCCGTGGAGCCGCTCGCCGACCTCGTGGCGGAGGAGCAGGCCCACCCCGCGGACGCCGCTCCGGCCGCGCCCGCCGCGCAGCCCGCCGCCGGCGGCAAGGTCGCCTCGCTGCTGAACTCCAGCGCGATCATGGCGGCCGGCACCCTGGTCTCCCGGGGCACCGGCTTCCTGCGCACCATGGTGATCGCCGGCGCGATCGGCATCGCCGTGATGGGTGACTCCTACAACGCCGCCAACACCCTGCCGACGCTGCTCTACATCCTGATCGGCGGCGGCGCGCTGAACGCCGTCTTCGTGCCGCAGCTGGTCCGCAGCATGAAGAACGACGCGGACGGCGGCACCGCCTACGCCAACCGGCTGCTCACCCTGGTGATGGTCGGCCTGGCCGGCGTGGTCTTCCTGGCCGTGCTCGGGGCGCCCCTGCTGGTCCAGCTGATCGCCCACCCGATGATGGAGAACCCGGCCCGCGCGGACACCACCGTGGCCATGGCCCGGTACTGCCTGCCGACCATCTTCTTCATGGGCATCCATGTGGTGATGGGCCAGATCCTCAACGCCCGCGGCCGGTTCGGCGCGATGATGTGGACCCCGGTCCTCAACAACCTCGTGGTGATCTTCACCTTCGGCGCCTACATCTGGGTCTACGGCGGCTTCGACGGCACCCACGTCAAGCCGGAGACGATCACCCCCGAGGGCGTCCGGCTGCTCGGCATCGGCACCCTGGTGGGCCTCGCCGTGCAGGCCCTGGCGATGATCCCGTACCTGCGGGCGGCCGGCTTCTCCTTCCGGCCGCGCTTCGACTGGCGCGGGCACGGCCTGGGCAAGGCCGCCCGGCTGGCCAAGTGGACGTTCTTCTTCGTCCTCGCCAACCAGGCCGGCTACCTGGTCATCACCCAGCTCGCCACCGCCGCCGGCGCCGACGCCGAGACGGGCGGCCACGGCGGCGTCGGCCTCGCGGCCTTCTCCAACGCGCTGCTGATCTGGCAGCTCCCGCAGGCCGTCATCACCGTCTCGATCATGAGCGCGGTGCTGCCCCGGCTGTCCCGCGCGGCCGCCGACGAGGACGCCGGCGCCGTCCGCGACGACATCTCCTACGGACTGCGCACCACCGCCGTCGCGGTCGTCCCGGCCTCGTTCCTCTTCCTGGCGCTCGGGCCGGCCATCGGCCAGTCCATCTACGCGGTGGGCGGCGGCGACACCGCCATGGACAACGCGCGCAACGTGGGCCTGATGCTCTCCGCCTTCGCCCTCGGCCTGATCCCGTACTCGGCGCAGTACGTGATGCTCCGCGGCTTCTACGCCTACGAGGACACCCGCACCCCGTTCTCCAACACCGTGTGGGTGGCAGCCTGCCAGGCCGGCTTCTCGCTGCTCTGCTGGGTGCTCCTGCCCCCGGAGTGGACGGTCACCGGGATGGCGTTCGGCTACGGTCTCGCGTACGCCATCGGAGTGACGGTCGCGGTGCCGAAGCTGAAGAAGAAGATCGGCGGACTGGACACCAAGCGGATCGGCAAGACCTACTCCCGCCTCACGACAGCCTCCGTACCCGCCGCGGTGGTCGGTCTGGCCGTCAGCCTGGCGGTCACCAAGGTCGTCGGCGGCTGGGCCGGCGCGGTGCTGACGGTCGTCCTGGCCGGCGGACTCCAGCTGGCCGTCTTCGTGCTCATCGCGAAGCGGCTGCGGATCGAGGAACTCAACGCCATGCTGGGTATGGTGCGCGGCCGACTCGGCCGCTGACCCGGGGTCGGGCCGCCACCGGACCCCGGGTCGTCCCGGGCCCGGCAGGGCGGCCCGGCGTCGGATCTGCACCACATCTCTCCACCATCAGGCAACCGCGCGGACCTTTCGGCGGTCGTACCCGGTGGAGAACAGTGGGCACAATTGTCCTGGAGCACCGGAGTCACCCGCCGATGCGCTCCAACGACTCTCTCTCAGGCCCGGGGCGACACAAGGGGAGGCAGGACCACGGTGGCTGATGGCACCAAGGCGGTCGTCGACACATCGGCAGCTGACGGGGCGGCGGACGAGGCCGCGCTCGCTGCGGCGATCGACGAACTCGCCGACGGCACGGCCCGGGCCACCGCGGCCGGCTCCCCCGCGGAGAAGGACGGCCGCAGCGACCGCACCGACGGCGGCGCGGCCGCCGGGGCCAAGGCCGGGACCACCGGCGCGAGGACCACCGACGGGGAGGCCCGGGCCGCGCGCCCGGCAGCGCCGGCAGCGCCCGCCACGCCCGCCGCGACCGCTCCGGCCCCGACCGCACCCGCCACGACCGCACCGGCCCCGGGCGAGGGGACCTCCGAGACGACCGCGCCGCTGTCGGTCTCCGAGATCGCCGCCGAACTGGCCTCGGGCGACGCCGCCGCCGGCCGGACCGACCCCGGCCCGGCCGCCGCCGCAGCACCTGCCAAGCGCCCCCCGCGGGACCCTCAGCCGACCCACGACCCCCGGGACACCGCCACCCTGCCGCAGACCCTGCCCGCCCCGCAGCGGCGCAGCGGCGACATGATCGGCCACCGCTACCGGCTGGAGGAGTGCATCTCCTCCACCGAGACCTTCAGCAGCTGGCGGGCGGTCGACGAGAAGCTCCGCCGGGCGGTCGGGGTCCACCTGATGGCCTCCGGCCACCAGCGCGCCCGCAAGGTGCTGGCCGCCGCCAAGTCCGCCGCCCTGCTCGGCGACCCGCGCTTCGTACAGGTCCTGGACGCCGTCCAGGAGGGCGAGCTGGTCTACGTGGTGCGGGAGTGGCTGCCGCACGCCTCCGACCTCGCCAAGCTGCTCTCCGACGGGCCGCTGGAGCCGCACGAGGCCTACCAGATGGTCCGCCAGGTCACCGACGCGGTGGCGGCCGCCCACCGGCGCGGCCAGGCCCATCTGCGGCTCACCCCGCGCTGCGTGCTGCGCACCGACAGCGGCCAGTACCGGATCAACGGCATCGCGGTGGACGCCGCGCTGCGCGGCCTCACCGGCGAGGGCAGCGGGGAGGACGCCGAGCGTGTCGACACCCGGGCCATCGGCGCCCTGCTGTTCGCCGCCCTCACCCACCGCTGGCCCTACCCCGAGGACCGCTACGACCTCCAGGGCCTGCCCAGGAACCTCCGCGACGTGGCGCCGGACCAGGTCCGCGCCGGCGTCCACAAGGGCCTTTCCGAGCTGGCCGCCCGAGCCCTGCTCGACCACCCGCCGCACCACGCCGAGCCGATCACCACCCCCGACGGGCTGGCCCGGGCGATCGCCCTGATGCCGCGCATCCGCCAGCCCCAGCCCGAGCTCCCGGCCTTCACCAGCCCACCGCGCCACAACACCCACGCGCTGCCGACCGCGCCCAACCCGACCCGGGTGGTCGCCGCCCCCGGCACCGCGCCGACCCCGGTGGCCGCCCCGGTGCGGCGCAGCGGGCGGCGGCTGCGCACGGCGGTCAAGGTGACCGCGTCGGCGGTCGCCCTCGGCGCCATCGGCTTCGCCTCCTGGCAGCTGGTGGACAGCTTGCGCCCGGGGAGCACGGCCGTCGCCTCCCCCCAGGCCAGCTCCACCTCCGCCACCCCCACCGCCCACGCGGCCACCCACGACCCGGCTCCGATCCCGGTCAAGGACGCACTGTCCTACAACCCGCTGGGCGAGAAGGCCGACGGCGCGGCCAGCCTGCCCAAGGCCATCGACGACGACCCGGCCAGCGAGTGGCAGACCAACTGGTACAGCGACGCGTTCGGGTCCAAGCCGGGCACCAAGGAGGGCACCGGGCTGCTGCTCGACCTCGGCTCGGTGCAGACGGTCTCCAAGGTGACCCTCAAGTGGAGCACCGCCACCACGGCCGAGCTCCGGATGCCCGGCAAGACCGTCGGCAACGCGCAGACCGCCAAGCCGGGTGATTTCACCGTCCTGGGGAAGAAGGCCGGCACAGCGGTCGAGTACAGCCTGGACAGCCCGGTCACCACCCGCTATCTCTTGATCTGGCTGACCAACCTGTCCAAGAATCCGGACAGCGGTCCGAACCCGGGCAAGTACCAGGCTTTCCTCGGCGACGTGAAGGTCTTCGGCTGACCCGCCGACTGCGGTGGCGGAGCACGAACGGCGAGGGGTGGACGTGGCGCAGGACGGACCGGAGCGGGCCGACGACGACGCGGCGCTCCTCGCCCGGCACGTCGGCGGCGACCGGGAGGCCTTCGGCCTGCTGGTGAACCGCCACCGGGACCGGCTCTGGGCCGTCGCCCTGCGCACCCTCGGCGACCGCGAGGAGGCCGCCGACGCCCTCCAGGACGCCCTGGTCTCCGCCTTCCGGTCCGCCCACACCTTCCAGGGCCGTTCGGCCGTCACGACCTGGCTGCACCGGATCGTGGTCAACGCCTGCCTGGACCGCGCCCGCCGGGCGGCCACCCGCCGCACCAAGCCGCTGGACGACGATCCGCAGCGGCTGGACGCCCTGGTCGGCTCGGCCGAGCCGGCCGACTCCCCGGTGGTGCGCGCCGAGGTGCACCGCGAGCTGTCCGCCGCGCTCGCCGAGCTTCCGGTCGAGCAGCGGGCCGCGCTGGTCCTGGTCGACATGCAGGGCTATCCGGTCGCCGAGGCGGCCGAGCTGCTGGGGGTCCCGGTGGGCACGGTGAAGAGCCGCTGCGCCCGGGGCCGGGCCCGGCTGCTGCCGCTCGTCCGGCACCTGCGCGAGGAGCCGGACCCGGGGTCGCGGGGGAGCGGTGTTTCACGTGAAACACCGCCCTCGGGAAACACCTCCCGACCGCCCGGGAACCCACCCGGCGGCCGCACCGTCACAGGGACAGCCCCGGATCCAGCCCGGCCGATTCTGGAAGGAGATGCGAGCACGCGATGACGGCACCGCCCTCCTCCTCCGACCCCACCGCCGGACCGCACCCCTCGGTCGACGAGCTGGCCGACCTCTCCGAGGACCTGCTCGCCCCCGCCGAGGCCGAGGCGCTCCGGGAACACCTGGCCGGCTGCGCCGACTGCCGGGAGACCGTCGACGCGCTCACCGAGGTGCGGGCGCTGCTCGGCGCGGCCGAGCCCCTCGCCGTGCCGGCCGATGTCGCCGCCCGGATCGACGCCGCCCTCGCGGCCGCCGCCGGACCGCCCACGGCCGCCGTGCCTGCCACCGTGCCCGCCGCGGCACCGGCTGTGCCGGCCGCCCGGCCCGCGCCCACCGCGCCACCGAAGGCCCCGCCGTCCCGCCCCGCCGCCGGGACCGGCCCGGGACGGTCCCGGCGCGGACGGCGGAGGGCCCTGCTGCTCGGCTCCGCCGCCGCGCTGCTCGTCCTCGGCCTCGGGGGCGCCTTCCTGTCCCTGTCCTCCCCCGGGCGCCAGGACCTCAGCACCACCGCCGACGCGGCCGCCACCCCCGCCGCCGGCACCCCCGCCCCGGAGAGTTCCACCGCCGGGGCCAAGACCGACCGCTCCACCGGCGGCACGGTCTACCAGGACGACCGGCTCGCCGCCCAGGTCGGGCAGCTGCTCGCCGCCGCGGGCACCTCCCACCCGGTCAAGCCCTCCGCGGTCCCCGGTTCGGGCCCCGCCGCCACCGACCCCGCGGAGGCCCCCGGAGCAACCGCCGTACCGCCCGCGGAGGGCGGCCAGGGCCTCGTCGGCGGCAACCGCTCCACCCCGGCCTGCCCGCCCGCCAGTTCCGCCGCCCTGCTCGCCACCGACCGGGGCAGCTACGCGGGCGCCGCCGCGGACCTCCTGGTGTACGCCATGCCGGGCCGTCCCGAGCTGCTGGACGTCTACCTCCGCGCCCCCGACTGCGGACCGGTCCTGCGCCATCTGACCGTCCCCGCGCCCTGACCGGTGGTTCCCGTGCGATCCATGCCCCGGGCCGCGCGACACTCCCACAGTGCGGGCGCCTGGTACTGATCCCCCTGGGAATGCGAGACACTGGTCAGTCGTTGTCCCGGGCGGCGGAGCAGGACCGCCCTCCCCGCAGCAAACGCGGGTCGCGATGCGAACCAGGAGATGCAGTGAGCGACGTCCGTAACGTGATCATCATCGGTTCCGGCCCCGCCGGGTACACCGCCGCCCTCTACACGGCCCGCGCCTCCCTCAAGCCCCTGGTCTTCGAGGGTGCCGTCACCGCCGGTGGCGCGCTGATGAACACCACCGAGGTCGAGAACTTCCCGGGCTTCCGGGACGGCATCATGGGTCCCGAGCTGATGGACAACATGCGGGCCCAGGCCGAGCGCTTCGGCGCCGAGCTGATCCCCGACGACATCGTCTCGGTCGACCTCACCGGCGACATCAAGACCGTCACCGACTCCGAGGGCAATGTCCACAAGGCCCGCGCGGTGATCGTCACCACCGGCTCCCAGCACCGCAAGCTGGACCTGCCGAACGAGGACAAGCTGTCCGGCCGGGGCGTCTCCTGGTGCGCGACCTGCGACGGCTTCTTCTTCCGCGACCAGGACATCGCGGTGGTCGGCGGCGGCGACACCGCCCTGGAGGAGGCGACCTTCCTCTCCCGCTTCGCCCGCAGCGTCAAGGTCATCCACCGCCGGGACACCCTGCGCGCCTCCAAGGCCATGCAGGAGCGCGCCTTCGCCGACGAGAAGATCAGCTTCGAGTGGGACAGCGCGGTCGAGGCCATCCACGGCGACCCGAAGCTGACCGGTGTCACCCTGCGCGACACCACCACCGGCGAGCTGCGCGAGCTCCCGGTCACCGGCCTGTTCATCGCGATCGGCCACGACCCGCGCACCGAGCTCTTCAAGGGCCAGCTGGAGCTCGACGCCGAGGGCTACCTCAAGGTCGAGGCCCCCTCCACCCGCACCAACATCCCGGGTGTCTTCGCCGCCGGCGACGTCGTCGACCACACCTACCGCCAGGCCATCACCGCCTCCGGCACCGGCTGCTCCGCCGCCCTGGACGCCGAGCGCTACCTGGCCTCGCTGGCCGACCTGGAGGCCCAGGCCGTCACCGTGGCGGTCTGACCCGAAGCGATCCACCGTCCGGATGGGTGTGTTCCACGTGGAACACACCCGCCCCGCCGGGACGAAACAGATCCGCCCCGTGCGGTGTTGTAGACCTGGCAGCCCCTCGCCCGCTTGACCCCTAGGAGTGACCGTGGCCGGCGCCACCACCACCGTGACCGACGCGACGTTCGATGCGGACGTCCTCAAGAGCGACAAGCCCGTTCTCGTCGACTTCTGGGCCGAATGGTGCGGCCCGTGCCGTCAGGTCGCCCCGGTCCTGGAGGAGATCGCGGCCGAGCACGGCGACAAGCTCACCATCGCCAAGCTCGACGTCGACGCGAACCAGCAGACCGCCGCGACGTACAACGTGATTTCCATCCCGACCCTGATCCTCTACAAGAACGGCGAGCCGGTGAAGCAGATCACCGGTGCCCGTCCGAAGGCCGCGCTGCTGCGCGAGCTGGACGGCCTGATCTAGGTCCGTCCCCCGGAACGCCACGAGGGCGGGACTCCCCACCGGGAGTCCCGCCCTCGTCCGTTGCCCGTGGCTCCCGGTGCCTCCCGGAAGCCACGGGGAGCGCTCAGAACGGCCGCAGTGCCGGCTCCTTCCGGCCGCCGCCCAGCAGCCGCTCCAGCGCCCCCTCGACGTCCCCCCGCCAGGAGAGCGTGGTCCGCGCCTCGAGCCGCAGCCGCGGGTAGCGGTGGTGCGGGCGGACCGTCTTGAAGCCCACCGCCAGCAGGTGCTCGGCCGGCAGCACACAGCTGACCGGCTGCCGCCCCACCGCCCCGAAGGCCTCGATCGCCCGGAACCCCCGGCCCAGCAGGTCCTTGGCCACCGTCTGCACCAGCACCCGGCCGATCCCCTGCCGCTGGAAGCCCGGCAGCACCCGGCTGACCATCAGCTGGACGGCGTCCGAGGCCACCGGGCTGGTCGGGAAGGACTGCGAACGCGGCACGTACGCGGGCGGGGCGTAGAGCACGAAGCCGGCCGGCTGCTCGTCCACGTAGACGACCCGGCCGCAGGACCCCCACTCCAGCAGCACGGCGGAGATCCACCCCTCCTTCTCCAGCTCGGGCTTGCCGGACTCCACCGCCGCCCGGCCGCTGACCGGGTCCAGCTCCCAGAACACGCAGGAGCGGCAGGTCGACGGCAGGTCCGTGAGGTTGTCCAGCGTCAACGCAACGATCCGGCGTCCCATGCCCCGCACCTCCTCGTCCACTCCACAGTCGAGCATTCCCCCCGAATGCCGATGGGTGCATGTTTCACGTGAAACAGCGCCCACGTGGAACATGCACCCATCGCGTACCGCGATCGGCCCGGCTCAGCCCTGCGACAGCCGCAGTCCGTCCTCACCGGGCGCGAGGCTGTCCAGGATCCGGTTGAGGTCCTCGACGGAGCCGAACTCCAGCACCACCTTGCCCTTGCCGAGCTTGCCGGCGCGCTGCGAGACCTCGACCTTCACCCGGGTCTCGAAACGGTCGGAGAGCCGGCTCGCCAGGTCGTTGAAGGCCGGCGAGAGGATCTTCCCGGCCTTGGGCGCCTGACGCTTGGGCCGCTCCTCCCGGTCCATCAGCGCGACGATCTCCTCGGTGGTCCGCACCGAGAGCCCCTCCGCGACGATCCGCTTGGCCAGCTCCTCCTGCCGCTCCGGGTCCGGCGCCCCGAGCAGCGCCCGGGCGTGGCCGGCGGTGAGCACCCCCGAGGCCACCCTGCGCTGGACCGCCGGCGGCAGCTTCAGCAGCCGCAGGGTGTTGGACACGTGCGAACGCGAGCGCCCGATCCGGTCCGCCAGCTCGTCATGGGTGCAGGAGAAGTCCCGCAGCAGCTGGTCGTAGGCGGCCGCCTCCTCCAGCGGGTTGAGCTCCGCCCGGTGCAGGTTCTCCAGCAGGGCGTCCAGCAGCAGCTTGTCGTCCTCGGTGGCCCGGACGATCGCCGGGATCTGCTCCAGCCCGGCCTCCCGGGAGGCCCGCCAGCGCCGCTCGCCCATGATGAGCTCGAAGCGCCCCGGCGCGGACTGGCGCACCACCACCGGCTGGAGCAGGCCCACCTCCTTGATCGAGGCGACCAGCTGGGCCAGCTTGTCCTCGTCGAACACCTCGCGCGGCTGGCGCGGGTTGGGGGTGATCGCGTCCAGCGGCAGTTCGGCGAAGTAGGCGCCCTCCACCCGGGTCAGCTCCGCCTCGGCGGCGGCCTGCTCACGCAGGCTCTCCGCGGCCGCCTTGGCCGCCAGCGTGCCCCGGCCCGAGGGCAGCGTCGGCACCGCCGTCGGCGACGCCGCGCCGGACGGGGCCACCGCGGGCTGCGCCGTGCTCCCGGCCCCTCCGACTGCCGGGGCCACCGGGGAGATCAGCGCCCCCAGTCCTCGTCCCAGACCCCTGCGACCACTCACCGATTGCCCTCCGTCGTACCGTGCTGTGCCACCGGGGCTCCCTGCTGCCCCGAACCGTCCCGCTGCTGCCCCACCAACGAACCGCCGCCCGTGGCGGACACCGCCCGCAGCGCCAGCTCCCGGGCGGCCTCCAGGTAGGAGAGCGCACCGGTGGAGCCGGGATCGTAGGTGAGCACCGTCTGACCGTAGCTGGGCGCCTCCGAGATCCGGACCGAGCGCGGGATCGCGGTGTGCAGGACCTCCTGCGGGAAGTGCGTCCGGACCTCCTCCGCCACCTGGGCGGCCAGCCTGGTCCGGGCGTCGTACATGGTGAGCAGGATGGTGGAGACGTGGAGCGCCGGGTTGAGGTGCGCCCGGACCAGCTCGACGTTGCGCAGCAGCTGGCCGAGGCCCTCCAGCGCGTAGTACTCGCACTGGATCGGGATCAGCACCTCCTGGCCGGCGACCAGGGCGTTGACCGTCAGCAGGCCCAGCGAGGGCGGGCAGTCGATCAGGATGTAGTCCAGCGGCTGCTCGTACGCGGCGATGGCCCGCTGCAGCCGGCTCTCCCGGGCCACCAGCGACACCAGCTCGATCTCCGCGCCGGCCAGGTCGATGGTGGCGGGGACGCAGAAGAGCCCCTCGACCTCGACCACCGGCTGGACCACGTCGGCCAGCGGCTTGCCCTCCACCAGTACGTCGTAGATCGAGGGCACCTCGGCGTGGTGGTCGATGCCGAGCGCGGTCGAGGCGTTGCCCTGCGGGTCGAGGTCGACCACCAGGACCCGCAGCCCGTGCATGGCCAACGAGGCGGCGAGGTTGACGGTGGTGGTGGTCTTGCCCACCCCGCCCTTCTGGTTGGCCACCACCATCACCCGGGTGGTGGCGGGCCGGGGCAGTCCTTCGCCCGCTCGGCCGATGGCCTGGACCGCAGCCTGGGCGGCACGCGCGATGGGCGTGTCATCGATCTGGTCGATGGTCTCCGAGTCCTGCATGGGGCTCAGTGTTTCACGTGAAACCGGAGCGGCAACAGTCACCGCCCGGCTGCGAGCGAGGATTCCCGAGAGCAGAGAGCGACGTTTCACGTGAAACACCATGCCCGCAATGTCGGAATTCTGACGATGCGACACTCCGGTGAACCCCGAGTCGTCCTGCCGGCCGCCCTCCCGTCACCGGGACGTCGGAGGGCTCCGCAGCGGCCGCGAACGACCACGGGCGGGTGGTCCGAGGACCACCCGCCCGTGTCGAGTCCCACCCCGGTGTCAGCGGGGACGCCGCCGGGGGTTGCGGGCGCGGTCGCCGCCGCGGGCCGCGCCACCGGTACCGGCCCGGCCGGCCCTGGCCGCGGCCTTGGCCCGACGGGTCGCCGCCCGCACGCCGCCCGGGCTCTCGCCCACCTTGACCTGGATCACCCGGGTCGAGGTCTCCAGGGTGCCGTCGCCGACCGAGATCACCGACCACTCCACCCCGCCGAGCTTCGCCAGCCCGGCCCGCGAGTCGGCGAGCTCCTGCTCCGCGCTGTCACCCTTGAGCGCCAGCATCTGGCCGTACGGCTTCAGCAGCGGGAGGCCCCAGCCGGCCAGCCGCTCCAGCGGCGCCACCGCACGGGCGGTCACCACCTCCACCGCGACCTTGCCGACCATCTCCTCGGCCCGGCCGCGGAGCACGGTGACGTTCTCCAGACCGAGCTCGCGGACCACCTCCTCCAGGAAGGTGGTCCGGCGCAGCAGCGGCTCCAGCAGGGTCACCGAGACGTCCGGGCGGGCCAGCGCCACCGGGATGCCGGGCAGCCCGGCGCCGGAGCCGACGTCGCAGAGCGTCGTCCCGGCCGGCAGCAGCTCGGCGAGCACCGCGCAGTTCAGCACATGGCGGTCCCAGAGCCGGGGCACCTCGCGCGGGCCGATCAGCCCCCGGGTCACGCCCTCGGTCGCCAGCAGCTCGGTGTAGCGGACGGCGGCGTCGAACCGCTCGCCGAAGACCTCCCGGGCGACGGCCGGCGGAGCGGGCGGCGGCTCGACCGCCGGCCGCCCGCCCGCGGACGCGCTCCCGGCATCCGGACCACCGGCTCCCGACTCCGGCTCTCCGGCAGGCACGCTCTCCGTGTCCATCTCGACCTCTCCGCTCCCCGGATCCACCGACCCGCTCCTGCACCGTTTCACGTGAAACATCTCTCGCCGGGCCAGCGCCCCGCGAAGGGACGACGACCCCGCCCGCGCGTGGCGGACGGGGTCGGGTCCTCGTGTCGCATGCCGGCCGCCCTGGCGGCCGGCGGTCGCCCGGCCGTCAGGCCGGCAGCACGACCACGCAACGCTGGGGCTCCTCGCCCTCCGACTCACTGCGCAGACCGGCCGCGGCCACCGCGTCGTGGACGACCTTGCGCTCGAACGGGGTCATCGGACGCAGCTTGACCTGCTCCCCGGAGCTCTTCACCTGCTCCGCGGCCTGGGACCCGAGGGTGGCCAGCTCCGTGCGCTTGCGGGCCCGGAAGCCGGCGATGTCCAGCATGAGGCGGCTGCGCTCGCCGGTCTCCCGGTGGACGGCCAACCGGGTCAGCTCCTGCAGCGCCTCCAGCACCTCGCCGTCCTGGCCGACCAGCCGATGCAGGGCCCGGTCGTTGCCGTCGCTGACGATGGAGACCAGGGCGCGGTCGCCCTCGACGTCCATGTCGATGTCACCGTCCAGGTCCGCGATGTCGAGCAGACCCTCCAGGTAGTCCGCCGCGATGTCGCCCTCCTGCTCCAGGCGGGCGACGATGTTCTCGTCGGCGCCGGGGGCGGCCTCGGCCTCGACGGCGGAGGTGGTGCCTTCCGTCACTGATGGACTCCTTCGGAGATGGGCCCGGTTGGTGGGCCGGTAACGAGGTTCAGGGGGCCGCGGAGGCGGTTCGGACCGGGCCGGTCACTTCTTCTTCGGCCGCTGCCCGCCGCGCTTGGGCTGCTGTCGGCCGCCCTGCTGACGGGTGGCGGCCGGCTTGGCCGCGGTCTGCTTGGCGGCACCGGTGGCACCAGTGGCACCGGCCGCACCGGTGCTCGCGGTGTCGGCCGAGTCCGCCGGCACCGCGTCCGCGGGCTGCTCGGCCGGGGCGTCCTTGGTCAGGCTCGCCGGCTGGCCGGCACCGTGCTGGCGCTGCGACTTGGTCTGCTTCCGCGGCTGCTGGCGGCGCACCTGCACCGACTCCTCCACCACGGCCTCGGCGGTGGCGGCCGACTTCTTCGCCGGCAGCAGGCCCCAGAGCGGGCCCTGGATGACGGAGCCGTCCGGGTTCAGCCGGCCCTGCTTCTTCAGCCGCTCCTGACGCTCGTCCCAGGCCTTGCTGCCCGGCGTCGGGTTGTTGCGGATGACGATCAGCTGCTGGCCCATCGACCAGATGTTGGTGGTCAGCCAGTAGACCAGGACACCGACGGGGAAGTTGATGCCCATCACGGCGAACATGATCGGGAAGACGTACATCAGCATCTTCTGCTGCTGCATGAACGGCGTCTTCACGGTGAGGTCGACGTTCTTCGTCATCAGCTGGCGCTGGGTGATGAACTGCGAGAGCGACATCAGGATGATCATCACGGCGACGACGATCTTGACGCTGACCTCGCTGCTGCCGACGAAGGTCGCCGAGAGCGGGGCACCGAAGATGTGGGCCTGCTGGGCGCTGTCCAGCAGGGTGCCGTCGATCACGCCGATCGGCTTGCCGTCTGCGACCTTGGCGAGCACGCCGTAGAGCGCGGTGAAGAACGGCGCCTGCACGATGATGGGAAGGCAGCTGGAGAACGGGTTGGTACCCGCCTCCTTGTACAGCTTCATCATCTCTTCGGACTGGCGCTGGCGGTCGTTCTTGTACCGCTCCTGGATGGCCTTCATCTTCGGCTGGATCGCCTGCATGGCCCGGGTCGCCTTGATCTGCTTCACGAAGAGCGGGATCAGGCAGATCCGGATGACGACCACCATCGAGGCGATGGCCAGACCCCAGGCCCAGCCACCGTTCGGATCGAAGACGTGGCTGTACAGCGAGTGGAACTGGACGATGATCCAGGACACCGCTGTGTACAGGGGGTTGAGGAAGGAGAAGGTCACCGGTCAGGCTCCTTGGACATTGGGATCGGCCCCACGGGGCCAATGGTCGCCGGGCCCTCTGGGTCCGGACCGGCGGGGGGCATGATCACCGGCTGGTCGGCGGCGGACCGGCCCTTCAGCCGGTCCCGCAGCCGGCGGTGCCACACCGGATGCTTGCGCGGCGGGACATGGTCGACCCCACCGGGCGTCCATGGATTGCAGCGCAGGATGCGCCACACGGTCAGTGCGCCGCCCTTCACCGCTCCATGTGTCCGCACGGCCTCGAAGCCGTAGTGCGAGCAGGAGGGGTAGTAGCGGCACACCGGACCGAGCAGTGGGCTGATGGTCCACTGGTAGACCCTGATCAGACCCATCAGCAGGTACTTCATCGACCTGCTCCCGTCGGCGCCGAAACAGCATGCTCGGCCTTGAGCAGCCGTTTGAGCGCCGCGTCCAGGTCACGTTCGAGTTCCTGGTACGAGGCGGACGCGGCCGGAGGCAGCGCACGCACCACTATCAGGCTACCGGCGGGCAGCCGGGACAGACGATCACGCACAAGGTGCCGCAACCGGCGCTTGACCAGGTTGCGAGTGACCGCCGGGCCGACGGCCTTGCTCACGACGAAACCCGCACGCGCCGAAGGAGTCCCCTCGGCGACGTGCGGGCGGATGTCGCTGGCCCGGTCGGTGTGATCCCCGGAGCCGTCCTCTCTGGCGAGATGGACGACCAGTAGGGGCTTACCGGCCCGACGACCGCGTTTGACCGCGGTCGCGAAGTCCTGGCGCCGCCGCAGCCGATTCTCGGAGGGCAGCACAACAGACTCTTGTGCGGATCAGGCGGACAGGCTGGTGCGGCCCTTGCCACGGCGGGCAGCCAGGATGGCGCGGCCGGCGCGGGTACGCATACGCAGCCGGAAGCCGTGGGTCTTCGCGCGACGACGGTTGTTCGGCTGGAAGGTGCGCTTGCTCACTCGGGGGCTCCTGAGGTGAATCGTAGGATGACGGGTGATCGCTTGGCCGTCACCGTGCGTCCGCGTGATCTCCCCGATTACGGAAATCCGGCCCATCACCCCAGTTCGGCTGGGGTTTGAGGCAATCCACGGCGCCCGTGCTGCGCGCCTTATGGAGCGGGTGGACCCGCGGACATGCGGCAGCGGCCATCGACAACTCGACCTGGTTACGGTACGCGGGACGGGGCACGAGGGTCAAACCAGCCGCCTGGAGGCGGTTTGCCCACAGCCTGTGGACAACGACTTGATCCCGCTCTGTTCGCTGACTACCGTTGCAGGACTTGTCTGGTTTGTTCATTGGAAAGCGTGCACCAGTGGCTGATGTCAACAGCGACCTCGTCCCGGTCTGGGCCAGGGTCGTCGAGCGCCTGGTCGCCGACCCGGACATCGGGGAGATGGACAAACAGTGGGTGCAGCGCACCCAGCCGATGTGGATGATGCACGACACCGCCCTGCTGGCGGCCCCCAACGAGCGGGCCAAGCAGGTGCTGGAGGGGCGGCTGCTGCCGCAGCTGGCCGAGGCGCTCTCCCGCGAGCTGGGCCGCCCGGTGCGGATCGCCGTGATGGTCGACGCCAACGCGATGCCCACCATGCCCGCTCCCGCCGCCCAGGCGCCCGTGGAGCCGTACCCGAACCCGTCGGGACACGACGAGCACGACGAGCACGACGACCGCCGCGAGCACGACGACCGGCACCGGCAGGACGACCGCCAGCGGCACGACGACCGCCAGCGGCACGACGACCGGCAGCAGCGGCAGGACGAGCGCCACGGGCAGGACGAGGGCCACTACGGCGGCCCGGGCTACCCGCGCCCCTACGAGTCCGACTACGACCGGCCCCGCTACGACAACGGCGGCTACGAGCAGCGCCCCGCGCCCTACGGCGGTCCGGCGGCCGGCCCGGTCTGGCCCGGCTACCAGGAGCAGCAGCCCGACTACCGCGAGCCCGACGAGCCGATGGACCGGCGCGCGCCGAGGGCCCTGCCCCCGTCCTCGACCACCCAGGGCGACCTCTTCGGCGGCGCCTACGGCCCCGGCCCCGGCGAGCACCCGCGGACCGCCTCCGGCCGTCGAGGCCCCGGCGGCCGCCCCGCCCAGCGCCCCGCGGACAAGGCCCCGGCCGAGCGCGCCACCGACCGCCCGGCGGTACCGGGGGTTCCCCCGCCGCCCGGCGCACCGCCCGCCGGCGGGTCCCGCAAGGACGAGCCGGCCGCCCGGCTGAACCCCAAGTACCTCTTCGACACCTTCGTCATCGGCGCCAGCAACCGCTTCGCGCACGCGGCGGCGGTGGCGGTCGCCGAGGCCCCGGCCAAGGCGTACAACCCGCTCTTCATCTACGGCGAGTCCGGGCTGGGCAAGACCCATCTGCTGCACGCCATCGGGCACTACTCGCGCAGCCTCTTCCCGGGCACCCGGGTCCGGTACGTGTCCTCGGAGGAGTTCACCAACGAGTTCATCAACTCGATCCGGGACGGCAAGGCGGACACCTTCCGCAAGCGCTACCGGGACATGGACATCCTGCTCGTGGACGACGTGCAGTTCCTGGCGAGCAAGGAGTCCACGCAGGAGGAGTTCTTCCACACCTTCAACACCCTGCACAACGCCAACAAGCAGATCGTGCTCTCCTCCGACCGGCCGCCGAAGCTGCTGACCACGCTGGAGGACCGGCTGCGCAACCGCTTCGAGTGGGGGCTGATCACCGACGTCACCCCGCCGGAGCTGGAGACCCGGATCGCGATCCTGCGCAAGAAGGCGATCCAGGAGCAACTCAACGCCCCGGCCGACGTGCTGGAGTTCATCGCGTCCCGGATCACCCGGAACATCCGGGAGCTGGAGGGGGCCCTGATCCGGGTCACCGCCTTCGCCAACCTCAACCGGGCGCCGGTCGACCTGGAGCTGGCCGGGATCGTCCTCAAGGACCTCATCCCCGGCGGTGACGAGGACGCCGGGCCGGAGATCACCGCCCAGGTGATCATGCAGCAGACCGCGGCCTACTTCGGCCTCGGCGTGGACGACCTCTGCGGATCCTCGCGCAGCCGGGTGCTGGTGACGGCCCGCCAGATCGCCATGTACCTCTGCCGCGAGCTGACCGACCTCTCGCTGCCGAAGATCGGCGCGCAGTTCGGCGGCCGCGACCACACCACGGTGATGCACGCGGACCGCAAGATCCGCTCGCTGATGGCGGAGCGGCGCTCGATCTACAACCAGGTCACCGAGCTCACCAACCGCATCAAGAGCTGACTTCCCGGCCCGTCCGCGGGACGGGCGGCAGGTGGCCGGAAAAGGGCGTCAGGAGCGATCCTGACGCCCTTTCGGCATATCCACAGGTGTGCGTCGACGGCCGGCGGGGCAGGGATGCCGGTGACGGACGCTCCGCCAGTCCACAGCCCGCGCCGAACATCTGACCAGGGATTCGAACGCCCAGGGTGCGCGAGGCCGAAATCCACAGGCCGGACCGGTTCTCCACTGTCCACAGGGCGGGTGGCCGGAAGTTATCCAGAATTCCTCCACAGGGCGGCCGCCGCTACGCTCTTCCGCGCAGGTCAGGTGCCTGTGGACTTGTGCACAACAGTTATCCACAGGCTGTGGACAATTGGCGGCCCGTCACTGGGCCGTCCGGGTTGTCCACCGGTTGTCCCCAGGGAGAGGGCAGTTGTCCCCAGGTTGTCCACAGCTGTGTCCACAGTTCGACAACCTTCTGCGGGCGTTCATACCCAGGTGTGAAAGGCGTCACGAAAAGTTGACCGGGGCCCGTGGATAACCGGGCCCGGATCTGGGGACGGAGCTGGGGATAACCTGTGGATACCCAGCGTGCCCTGTGGGTAACGCTCCGCCGTCCACAGCGGGCCGTGTTCGTCCACAGCCGCCATCCACATGTCCTGTGGACAAAAAACCGGGCCTGACCTGCTAAAACAGGGTTATCCACGGTTTCCACAGGCCCTACTACTACCACTACACCTATAGACCCATCGAACTGCTCAAAAGCAGGTGGGCCCGAAATCTGTGGACAACCGGGCCCCGACATCCGTTCGAGTTGCTTCCGCCCGTCTGCCCCGTCTGTCGGTGGAGTACGTCAGACTGTCCTCGGCGACTGGAAGCGGAGCGGCGGAGCTCGGTGGACAGCCGCACCGAAGACCAAGATCAGAAGAACCAGACGTGCGAGCGGGAGCGCTCGATCCAGGAGGCGGTTACCGGTGAAGTTCCGGGTGGAGCGTGACGTCCTCGCGGAGGCGGTGGCCTGGGCTGCTCGCAGCCTCCCGGCACGGCCGCCGGTGCCGGTGCTGGCCGGCCTGCTGCTGACGGCGCAGGACGGCAGCCTGGCCCTGTCCGGCTTCGACTACGAGGTCTCGGCCCGGGTCGGGCTGGAGGCCGACATCGAGGAGCCCGGCACCGTGCTGGTCTCCGGCCGGCTGCTCAACGACATCTCGCGCAACCTGCCCAACCGGCCGGTGGAGATCTCCACCGACGGCCAGCGGGTCAGCGTGGTCTGCGGCAGCTCCCGGTTCACCCTGCCGACCCTCCCGGTCGACGAGTACCCGGCCCTGCCGGCGATGCCGACCGCGACCGGCACCGTCCCGGGCGACGTCTTCGCCTCCGCGGTCAGCCAGGCCGCCGTGGCCGCCGGCCGCGACGACACCCTGCCGGTGCTCACCGGCGTCCGGGTCGAGATCGAGGGCGACCGGATCACCCTGGCCGCCACCGACCGCTACCGCTTCGCCGTCCGCGAGCTGATGTGGAAGCCCGAGCAGTCCGACATCTCGGCGGTCGCGCTGGTCCCGGCCAAGACGCTCCAGGACATCGCCAAGTCCCTGGGCAGCGGCGACAGCGTCTCCATCGCGCTCTCCTCGGGCGGCGCGGGCGAGGGCCTGATCGGCTTCGAGGGCGCCGGTCGGCGGACCACCACCCGGCTGCTGGAGGGCGAGTTCCCCAAGTACCGCAGCCTCTTCCCGACCGAGTTCAACGCGATCGCGGCGATCCAGACCCAGCCCTTCCTGGAGGCGCTCAAGCGCGTCTCCCTGGTGGCCGAGCGCAACACCCCGGTCCGGCTGAACTTCGAGGAGGGCGTGCTCACCCTGGAGGCCGGCTCCGGCGACGACGCCCAGGCCACCGAGCGGATCGACGCCTCCCTGGAGGGCGACGCCATCTCGATCGCGTTCAACCCGGGCTACCTGGAGGAGGGCCTCAAGGCCATCGACTCCCCCTTCGCCCAGCTGAGCTTCACCACCCCGACCAAGCCCGCGCTGCTCAGCGGCAAGGCCTCGGTGGACGCCGAGGCCGACGAGGCGTACCAGTACCTGATCATGCCGGTCCGCCTCTCCGGCTGAGCCCGGGACACCCGGCCGGACGCTCCGGCCGGGTCCGCGCACCGGCCGGCTTCCGGTCCGCCGGGCCGTTCGCCCACAGCCCTGTGAACAAACCTGTGGAAGCCTCCCCCGGTCGGCCCCGATCGCGGGGAGGCGCTCGCGCTCCAGCACGTAGGCTCAAGGAAGCGCGGCAACGGCGCCGCCCGCAGAGACGTCACCACAGGTAAGGATTTGGCTATGGAGCTCGGCCTCATCGGTCTCGGCAAGATGGGCGGCAACATGCGCGAGCGGATCCGCCGCGCCGGCCACACCGTCATCGGCTACGACCGCAACCCCGACATCTCCGACGTCGAGAGCCTCCAGGAGCTGGTCTCCAAGCTGCAGGGCCCGCGCGTCGTCTGGGTCATGGTCCCGGCGGGCGCCGCCACCCAGGCCACCGTGGACGAGCTGGCCGAGCTGCTGTCCCCCGGTGACGTGGTCGTCGACGGCGGCAACTCCCGCTGGACCGACGACATCAAGCACGCCGAGGCGCTGGCCGCCAAGGGCATCGGCTTCGTCGACTGCGGCGTGTCCGGCGGCGTCTGGGGCCTGGAGAACGGCTACGCGCTGATGTACGGCGGCGACGCCGCGCACGTCGCCCTGGTCAAGCCGGTCTTCGACGCGCTCAAGCCCGAGGGCGACTTCGGCTCGGTGCACGCGGGCGCGGTCGGCGCCGGCCACTTCGCCAAGATGGTCCACAACGGCATCGAGTACGCGATGATGCAGGCCTTCGCCGAGGGCTGGGAGCTGCTGGAGGCCGCCCCCGAGGTCACCGACGTCCGCGAGGTCTTCCGCAGCTGGCAGGAGGGCACCGTGATCCGCTCCTGGCTGCTCGACCTGGCCGTCCGTGCCCTGGACGACGACGAGCACCTGGCCAAGCTCAAGGGCTGGGCCGCCGACTCCGGCGAGGGCCGCTGGACCGTCGAGGCCGCGATCGACCACGCCGTCCCGCTGCCGGCGATCACCGCCTCGCTGTTCGCGCGCTTCGCCTCCCGCCAGGACGACTCGCCGCAGATGAAGATGATCGCCGCGCTGCGCAACCAGTTCGGCGGCCACGCGGTCGAGTCGAAGTAGTCCCGAAGCTTCTCCACAGAAGGCGAGCGCAGTCCACCGCCATGCACGTCGCGCACCTGTCGCTCGCCGACTTCCGCTCCTACGCCCGGGCCGAGGTTCCCCTCGACCCGGGCGTGACGGCGTTCGTCGGCCCCAACGGCCAGGGCAAGACCAATCTGGTCGAGGCGGTCGGCTACGTCGCCACCCTGGGCAGCCACCGGGTCGCCACCGACGCCCCGCTGATCCGGCTGGGCGCCGAGAGCGCCGTGATCCGCACCTCGGTGGTCGACCGGGGACGCTCCACCCTGGTCGAGCTGGAGATCACTCCGGGCAAGGCCAACCGGGCCCGGATCAACCGCTCCGACAACGTCCGCCCGCGCGATGTGCTGGGCCTGCTGCGCACCGTGCTGTTCGCCCCCGAGGACCTCGCCCTGGTCAAGGGCGACCCGGGGGAGCGCCGGCGCTTCCTGGACGAGCTGCTGACCGCCCGCGCGCCCCGGCTGGCCGGGGTCCGGCAGGACTACGAGCGGGTGCTCAAACAGCGCAACGCCCTGCTGAAGACCGCCGCGATGGCCCGCAGGGCCGGTGGCGGCAAGGGCGCCGACCTCTCCACCCTGGAGGTGTGGGACGGCCATCTGGCCCGGGCCGGCGCCGAGCTCACGGCCTTCCGCCTGCAGCTGGTGGCGTCCCTCCAGCCGCTGGTCTCGGCCGCCTACGGGCAGCTCGCGCCGGGGGGCGGCGACACCGCGCTGGAGTACCGCAGCTCCTTCGAGGGCGAGCTGCCGACCAGCCGCGAGGAGGCCGAGGAGCAGCTGCTCCAGGCGCTGCGGACGGTCCACAAGCAGGAGGTCGACCGGGGGATCACCCTGGTCGGTCCGCACCGGGACGAACTGGTGCTCAAGCTCGGTCCGCTGCCCGCCAAGGGCTACGCCAGCCACGGCGAGTCCTGGTCGTTCGCGCTGGCGCTGCGGCTGGCCTCCTACGAGCTGCTGCGCTCGGACGGGGGAGAGCCGGTGCTGATCCTGGACGACGTCTTCGCGGAGCTGGACGCCGCCCGCCGCGACCGGCTGGCCGAGCTGGTGGCCGGCGGCGAGCAGGTGCTGGTCACCGCGGCGGTCGCCGAGGACGTGCCGAAGGCGCTGGCCGGGGCCCGGTACACGGTCGCCGACGGCGCGGTCCAGCGCGTCACCGCCTGATCCCGCCGTCCGCCGTACCCGGCCCGCGGCGGGTCTCCCCCGCCCCGCCGGGGGCTGCCCGGGCGGTCCCGGACACCTCCGTACGACACCCACCCGCGCCGCCCGGGCCGGTCCGGCTCCCGTACGCTGGACGGCTCACCGTTGTCCACAGGGTGGGGATAAGGAGATCGCCGTGAGCGAGTCGGCGGAGCACCCCGAGCCGACCGGTGCCGATCTGGCGCGTTCGGCGCTGCGGGCGGCCCGGGCGCAGGCCCGCCAGCGCGGTGAGCAGGTGCGCGAGAAGCGTGAGGCGAAGCGCACCGGTCTGCGCAGCGGGGCCCGCTCGGACGGCCGTGACCCGGTGCCGCTGGGGGCGGCGCTCAACCGGCTGCTGACCGAACGCGGCTGGGAGTCCTCGGCGGCGGTCGGCGGGGTGATGGGCCGTTGGCCGCAGATCGTCGGGCCCGACATCGCCGCGCACTGCACCCCGACCGCCTACGACGACGAGGCGGCGGTGCTCACCGTGCAGTGCGACTCCACCGCCTGGGCAACCCAACTGCGCTGGCTGGCACGACAGTTGGTGGCACGCCTGAACCACGAGCTGGGCCACGGCACGGTGCGCACGATCAAGGTGCTCGGCCCGGCCGCCCCGGTGCGCGGCTACGGCCGGCTGCGCGCTCCCGGCAGCAAGGGGCCGGGTGACACCTGGGGGTGACCCCGGAGGGTGCCGGGAGGGAGCGGACCGTAATCCTCCGGAACCCCTGACGGCCCTTCCAGGCGCTCTGAGCCCCCCGGTCGAGTATCGGGACATGTCCCGAGGGGATTCAGGGCGGCATTTCTGCCCTCAGAGGCTGCCAAACGCCCATCGATGTCAGTCGTACCGGTAGACTGAAGGGCAAACACTGTTGCTAGTGGCAACCGAGTCGAAACGCCGTGGTCGCACGCCCGCCCGTAGGGGAGCGGGGATGCGGCCCGTGCTGTGCCAGAGAGGGCGCTTCGTGGCCGATTCCGGCAACCCCAGCCAGATCCCAGACCAGACCGACCAGGCCGAGAGGTCGTACGACGCCAGCGCCATCCAGGTGCTGGAGGGCCTCGACGCCGTCCGCAAGCGCCCCGGCATGTACATCGGTTCCACCGGTGAGCGCGGCCTGCACCACCTGGTGCAGGAGATCGTGGACAACTCCGTCGACGAGGCGATGGCCGGGCACGCGGACACCATCAACGTATCGCTCCTGGCCGACGGCGGCGTCCGCGTGGTCGACAACGGCCGAGGCATCCCGGTCGGCATCATGCCGGGCCAGGGCAAGCCCGCCGTCGAGGTCGTGCTGACGGTCCTGCACGCGGGCGGCAAGTTCGGCAACGGCGGCTACGCGGTCTCCGGCGGTCTGCACGGCGTCGGCGTCTCGGTGGTGAACGCGCTGTCCACCCGCCTCGCCGTGGAGATCCACACCGACGGCCACCGCTGGACGCAGGAGTACAAGGTCGGCGCGCCGACCGCCCCGCTGTCGCAGCACGAGGCCACCGAGCTCACCGGCACCAGCGTCACCTTCTGGGCCGACCCGGACATCTTCGAGACCACGGTCTACTCCTTCGAGACGCTCTCCCGGCGCTTCCAGGAGATGGCGTTCCTCAACAAGGGCCTGACCATCGCCCTGACCGACGAGCGCCCCGAGCACGTCGACGAGGAGGGCAAGCCGCTCTCCGTCACCTACAAGTACGACGGCGGCATCGCCGACTTCGTCGCCCACCTCAACTCCCGCAAGGGCGACGTGATCCACCCCTCGGTGATCGACTTCGAGGCGGAGGACAAGGACAAGGCGATCTCGGTCGAGATCGCCATGCAGTGGAACTCCTCGTACACCGAGGGGGTCTACTCCTTCGCCAACACGATCCACACCCACGGCGGCGGTACCCACGAGGAGGGCTTCCGCGCCGCGCTGACCGGTCTGGTCAACCGCTACGCCCGCGACAAGAAGCTGCTCCGGGAGAAGGACGACAACCTCTCCGGCGAGGACATCCGCGAGGGCCTGACCGCGATCATCTCGGTCAAGCTCGGCGAGCCGCAGTTCGAGGGCCAGACCAAGGACAAGCTCGGCAACACCGAGGCGAAGACCTTCGTCCAGCGGGTCGTGCACGAGCAGCTGAACGACTGGCTGGACCGCAACCCCAACGAGGCCGCGGACATCATCCGCAAGTCCATCCAGGCCGCCACCGCGCGCGTCGCCGCCCGCAAGGCCCGCGACCTCACCCGCCGCAAGGGCCTGCTGGAGTCCGCCTCGCTGCCGGGCAAGCTCAGCGACTGCCAGTCCAAGGACCCGTCCGAGTGCGAGATCTTCATCGTCGAGGGTGACTCCGCCGGCGGCTCGGCCAAGCAGGGCCGCGACCCGCGCACCCAGGCCATCCTCCCGATCCGCGGCAAGATCCTGAACGTCGAGAAGGCCCGGATCGACAAGGTGCTGCAGAACACCGAGGTCCAGGCGCTGATCTCGGCCTTCGGCTGCGGCATCCAGGAGGACTACGACGAGTCCAAGCTGCGGTACCACAAGATCGTGCTGATGGCCGACGCCGACGTCGACGGGCAGCACATCCGCACCCTGCTGCTGACCCTGCTGTTCCGCTTCATGCGGCCGCTGGTCGAGTCGGGCTACGTGTACCTCGCGATGCCGCCGCTGTACAAGATCAAGTGGGGCAAGGACGACTTCGAGTACGCCTACTCCGACCGCGAGCGCGACGCCGTGATCGCGGCCGGCGTCGAGGCCGGCCGCCGGCTGCCCAAGGACGACGCGATCCAGCGGTTCAAGGGTCTCGGCGAGATGAACGCCGAGGAGCTCCGGGTCACCACCATGGACGCCGAGCACCGGCTGCTGCTCCAGGTCACCCTGGAGGACGCCGCCCGTGCCGACGAGCTGTTCTCGGTCCTGATGGGCGAGGACGTCGAGGCCCGCCGCTCCTTCATCCAGCGCAACGCCAAGGACGTCCGCTTCCTGGACGTGTGACGCCTGCCCGCAGCAGGCCCCGCACGTACCAGTCCGCGTGAAAGGAAACTGACCACCAGTGGTCGACGACAACCGTCCCGACGGCGAGCAGCCCGAGACCCCCGAGGCCGCCGCCACGGCGACCATGCGCATCGAGCCGGTCGAGCTCGAGACCGAGATGCAGCGCTCGTACCTCGACTACGCCATGAGCGTCATCGTCAGCCGGGCGCTGCCCGAGGTGCGCGACGGCCTGAAGCCGGTCCACCGCCGGGTGCTGTACGCGATGTACGACGGGGGCTACCGCCCCGAGAAGGGCTACTACAAGTGCGCCCGCGTCGTCGGCGACGTGATGGGCAACTACCACCCGCACGGTGACACCTCGATCTACGACACCGTGGTCCGGCTGGCCCAGCCGTGGTCGCTGCGGATGCCGCTGGTCGACGGCAACGGCAACTTCGGCTCGCCGGGCAACGACCCGGCCGCCGCCATGCGCTACACCGAGTGCAAGATGGCGCCGCTGGCCATGGAGATGATGCGCGACATCGACGAGGAGACCGTCGATTTCGCCGCCAACTACGACGGCCGCTCGCAGGAGCCGACCGTCCTGCCCGCGCGCATCCCCAACCTGCTGGTCAACGGCGCCACCGGCATCGCGGTCGGCATGGCCACCAACATCCCGCCGCACAACCTCCGCGAGGTCGCCTCCGGCGCGCTCTGGGCGCTGGAGCACCCGGACGCCTCCAACGAGGAGCTGCTGGAGGCCCTGATCGAGCGGATCAAGGGCCCCGACTTCCCCACCGGCGCGCTGATCGTCGGCCACCGCGGCATCAACGACTACTTCCGCACCGGCCGCGGCTCGGTCACCATGCGGGCCGTGGTCGAGGTCGAGGAGATCCAGGGCCGCCAGTGCCTGGTGATCACCGAGCTGCCCTACCAGGTCAACCCGGACAACCTCGCGCTGAAGATCGCCGACCTGGTCAAGGACGGCCGGGTCGCCGGCATCGCGGACGTCCGCGACGAGTCCTCGTCCCGCACCGGTACCCGCCTGGTGGTCGTGCTCAAGCGCGACGCCGTCGCCAAGGTCGTGCTGAACAACCTCTACAAGCACACCGAGCTGCAGACCAACTTCGGCGCCAACATGCTGGCCCTGGTCGACGGCGTGCCGCGCACCCTGTCGCTCGACGCCTTCATCCGGCACTGGGTCAACCACCAGGTCGAGGTCATCGTCCGGCGCACCACCTTCCGGCTGCGCAAGGCCGAGGAGCGCGCCCACATCCTGCGCGCCCTGCTCAAGGCCCTCGACCTGATCGACGAGGTCATCGCGCTGATCCGGGCCTCGGCCAGCGCCGACGCCGCCCGCAGCGGCCTGATGCAGCTGCTCTCGATCGACGAGCTCCAGGCCAACGCGATCCTGGAGATGCAGCTGCGCCGGCTGGCCGCCCTGGAGCGGCAGCGGATCATGGACGAGCACGACGAGCTGCAGCGCAAGATCGACGAGTACAACGCGATCCTCGCCTCGCCGGTCCGCCAGCGCGAGATCATCTCCGAGGAACTCACCGCGATCGTCGAGAAGTACGGCGACGAGCGGCGCTCGACCCTGATCCCCTCCGACGGCGACCTCTCGATCGAGGACCTCATCGCCGAGGAGGACATCGTCGTCACGATCACCCGCGGCGGCTACGTCAAGCGCACCCGCTCCGACCTCTACCGCTCGCAGAAGCGCGGCGGCAAGGGCGTGCGCGGCGCCCAGCTCAAGCAGGACGACATCGTCGACCACTTCTTCGTGACGACGACCCACAACTGGATCCTGTTCTTCACCAACAAGGGCCGGGTCTACCGCGCCAAGGGCTACGAGCTGCCGGACGCCGGGCGCGACGCCCGCGGCCAGCACGTGGCCAACCTGCTGGCCTTCCAGCCGGACGAGCACATCGCCCAGGTGATGGCCGTCCGCACCTACGAGGACAAGCCCTACCTCGTCCTCGCCACCCGGGCCGGCCTGGTGAAGAAGTCCCCGCTCAAGGACTACGACTCCCCGCGCTCCGGCGGTCTGATCGCGATCAACCTGCGCCAGGACGACGAGGGCCGGGACGACGAGCTGATCGGCGCCGAGCTGGTCTCCGCCGCGGACGACCTGCTGCTGGTGTCCAAGAAGGCGCAGTCGATCCGCTTCACCGCAACCGACGACGCGCTGCGCCCGACCGGGCGCGCCACCTCGGGCGTCAAGGGCATGTCCTTCCGCGAGGACGACGAACTGCTCTCGATGAACGTGGTCCGCCCGGACACCTACGTCTTCACCGCGACCGACGGCGGCTACGCCAAGCGCACCGGGGTGGACGAGTACCGTGTCCAGGGACGCGGCGGCTACGGCACCAAGGCGGCGAAGATCGTCGAGGGCCGGGGCTCGCTGGTCGGCGCCCTCGTCGTGGACGAGAGCGACGAGATCATGGCGATCACCCTGTCCGGCGGGGTGATCCGCACGAGGGTTTCCGAGGTTCGTGAAACCGGACGTGACACCATGGGCGTCCAACTGATCAACCTGGGTAAGCGCGATGCGGTCGTGGGCATGGCCCGCAACGCGGAGGCCGAGGACGAGGAGTCGGTCGAGGACGAGGTGGCCATCGAGTCCACCGGGTCCACCGAGGAGGCCGAAGGTACGGGAACGGCGCCGGGCGAGCAGAGCGCCCAGGCCTGACCTCGTACCGCGTCGGCCGGTACCGTCACATCCGTACATTCGTGCGCGACGTGCCGGTACCGGCCGACGACCAGTACCGGGCAATCCCGCCGGGCGCTGGATGACGAGTGACGAAGCAGGGCGGTGCGGCCGTCCTGGTGGGAAGTGCGGGAGGACCAGTGAGTGGAGCCACGGGTGCTGCGGGAGGAGCCACCGGCGGCCGTCCGGGCGCAGCACAGGGCGGCGGGGCGTACGGCGTGCCGCAGCCGCCGGCCGAGCACCCGGCCGCGTCCACCTCGCTGATGCCCCCGGTCGGCGGTGCGGGCCAGGGCAGCGCGGGGTACGGCGGCCAGCCGGCCCCGCCGCCGGGTGCACCGGCGGGTGGCGGGAGCGGGTTCTCGCAGCCGACCACCTACGCCAAGGGGCAGCCGACCCCGCCCCGGGGCACCCGGGTCGGCGGCGGCCCGACCCCGCCCGGCGGGACGCCCGCCGGCGGCACCCGCCGCCCGGCCGCCCCGCCGGTGGCCGCGGGCGGCCTGGGACGGACCAGGAAGGCCCGGCTGCGGGTGACCAAGGCCGACCCGTGGTCGGTCATGAAGGTCAGCTTCCTGCTGTCGCTGGCGGTCGGGATCATCATCATCGTGGCGGCCGCGGTGCTGTGGATGACGCTGGACTCGCTCGGCGTCTTCGACTCGCTGGCCAAGACGCTGAAGGACGTCACCGGTTCGGACACCAACGGCGGCGGCCTGAACCTCATGGACTACGTGGGCTTCGGCAAGGTGATGACCTTCACCTCGCTGATCGCCGTGGTCGACGTGGTGCTGCTGACCGCGCTGTCCACGCTCTCGGCGTTCATCTACAACGCGGCGGCCGGCTTCACCGGCGGCATCGAGCTCACCCTGGCCGAGGAGGACTGACCGTCCGGGCATGACCCGGGCTCAGTTCCCGCCCCGCACGGGGCGTTTCCGCCCAGGGGCGGAATCAGCGGGCCCCACCGGCTGTTGCAGCCGGTGGGGCCCGTCGGCATTCGGGTGACAGCCGCGGCGCGCGGCGCGCCTCCCGGACGGGCCGGGTGGGTGGTGGGCTTAGCTTGGTCAGCCCGTTCCGCTTCTCCCGGCCGCCGCAGGCCTCCCGGTCCCACCCGGACCCACCGGTCGGGACCGGTACGGCCGCACAGGCACGGTAGGACGGAGGCGCGCGGTGGCGGAGCTCGCAAGGCGACTGGTCGAGGCCCTGGACGGGCTGCTGGGAGTCCCGGTGCCGCTGCGACTGCAGACCTGGGACGGCAGCGCCGCCGGCCCGCCCGGGGCGCCCACCCTGGTGCTGCGCAACCGCCGGGCGCTGCGCCGGCTGCTCTGGCGGCCGAACGAGCTGGGCCTGGCCCGGGCCTATGTCGCGGGCGACCTCGACGTCGCCCCGGGCAGCGACCTGTACGAGGTGCTGCGCGCGGTCGCGCACGTCGCCGAACTCCCGGAGGTGCGCCGGCTGCGGCTCGGCCCCGGTGACGTACTGGGGGCCAGGGGCCGCCGCGCCGTGGGCGCCCTGCTGCGAGCGGGTGCGATCGGCCCCCAGCCGGCCCCGCCGGCCGAGGAGGCGCCGGACAGCCGCGGCCGGGCGCACAGCCGCAGCCGGGACCGCGCCGCGATCCACCACCACTACGACGTCGGCAACGACTTCTACGCCCTGGTGCTGGGTCCTTCGATGGTCTACTCCTGCGCGTACTGGGAGCCGGCCGCCAGGAGTCTGGAGGCGGCCCAGGAGGCCAAGCTGGACCTCATCTGCCGCAAGCTCGGCCTGCGGCCCGGGATGCGGCTGCTGGACGTCGGCTCCGGCTGGGGCTCGCTGGTGCTGCACGCGGCCCGGCACTACGGGGTGACGGCGGTCGGGGTCTCGATCTCCGCGGAGCAGGTGGCGCTGGCCCGCCGGCGGGTCGAGGAGGCGGGCCTCGCGGACCGGGTGGAGATCCGGCTCCAGGACTACCGGGAGATCCCGGACGGCCCGTTCGACGCGATCTCCAGCGTCGGCATGGCCGAGCACGTCGGAGAGGCCCAGTACCAGGTGTACGCGGAGCACCTGTACCGGCTGCTGGCGCCCGGCGGCCGGCTGCTCAACCACCAGATCGCCCGTCGGCCGGACCGCCCCGGCGAGCCGTACCGCCCCAGCCCGTTCATCGACCGCTACGTCTTCCCGGACGGCGAGCTGTCGCCGGTCGGTTCCACCGTGTCCCGGCTGGAGGCGGCGGGCTTCGAGGTGCGCGACGTCGAGTCGCTCCGCGAGCACTACGGGCTGACCCTGCGTGAGTGGGTGGCCAATCTGGAGGCGCACTGGACGGAGGCGGTCCGGCTGGTCGGCCGCGGCCGGGCCCGGGTCTGGCGGCTCTACATGGCGGCCTCCGCGCTGGCCTTCGAGGAGAACCGGATCGGGGTCAACCAGATCCTCGCGGTCCGCACCAGCGCGGACGGCGCGGCCCGGCTGCCCGCCACCCGCGCCGAATGGCTGGCCGCCCCGGGCACCGCCTCCGACCTGCCCCTCCCGGAGGGTCCCGGCGGAGGGCCGGGCGTATCGGATTTGGGGGATCGGCGATCGGTCCGCTAATCTTTCAGTGCGGCAAGGGGCTATAGCTCAGACGGTTAGAGCGCTTCCCTGATAAGGAAGAGGCCACAGGTTCAAGTCCTGTTAGCCCCACCACCGCGAAGGGCCCGGAGCACCGCTCCGGGCCCTTCGGCGTTTTCCCGGCCGGGAGCCGGAACCACGGGCCCTGCCCGGGGGTTGTACCAGGCGGGGCCGGGACTCCCCGGCGGCTTCCGACGGACGAGGCGGTGGCGCACATGGCGATGGTCTTCGCGATGACCATTCCGGGGCTGGTCTGCGTGCTGGTGGCGCTGGCCTTCGTCGACCAGCTGGCCCTGCGGGCACGCCGGTCGCGGCTGGTGCCCTGGCGGGGGACCGGCCGGGAGGGACAGATATCCGCGACCGGCTTCGAGCAGCTGCACGCGCAGTTCGCGGCCGGCAAGCAGCACCAGCTCGACGAGCGGCAGAGCAGTCTGATGCTGCGCGACGAGGAGGGCGAGGGCGCGCCGCCCCGCACCAGGGTGGACCTCGCGGGCGGAGTGGCGGTGGTGGTGCCTCCGACGGCGTCCGCCCCGGCTCCCGCTCCGGCGTCCGCCCCGGCTCCCGACCGGGCTTCCGGCCCGGTGCCGCGGTCGGTCGGGCAGGAACGGTGACGGCCCTGCGGAGGGTCTGCGCCGGGCGGAACGTACGACAGGAGGTGTGGCGTCAATCCTCCGACCGGACGGGTCGGTTGGAGGCAGCGGTGGCTGGTCACGATTGGGACACCGGTGTGTATCATCGGCCGCAAGGGCAGTCCGGCCAGCCGACAGCCCGTTCGTGCTCGTAACAAACCATGGACTCGTCGGCCCGATCGGAACGATCGGCGCACGGCTGCTGAGTCCGTCAACGCAAGAAGGACGAGGTCCCGCGGTGAAGAAGCTTCTCCTGGTCGCCCTGGTCGCCCTCGGCGGCTTCTTTGTCTACCGTCAGGTCCAGGCGGACCGCGCCGAGCAGGACCTGTGGACCGAGGCCACCGACCCGGTCCCGGCCGGTCGCTGAGGCCCCGGACGATCTGACGATCGACAGTCTTCGGAGGCGCCGGACGGTGCCTCCAGGGCCGGTCGGCCCGGTCGGGTGACCGGGTCGGCCGGACGTTCCCGGCCCCGCACGGCAGGAGAGCCGGGACAGGGCACCGGATTCGCGCCGGAACCGGGTACGCTAGTGCCCGGTGGTGCGCATGGTGCCGCCCCGGGGCTTTAGCTCAGTTGGTAGAGCGCTGCCTTTGCAAGGCAGATGTCAGGAGTTCGAGTCTCCTAAGCTCCACAGTGTGTGTCCACCGCGTGTGGACGGCCCGGCGGCCGCCGACCTGAACCCAGGTCGGCGGCCGCCGGTCTTTTTCAGTGCGGTTTGCGCGGATCGTGCGGCTTGGGACGGTCGTCCTCGTCGTGGGCCGCGGCGGGACCGGCATGGTCCTGCGCCGGGTTCGACCCGGGCCGGTCCTCCACCGCGGCGGCCCCGTCCGGGGTGTCGGCCGAGCCGTTCACAGTGCTGCCGCCGGTGCCCGAGGCGTGCGCGCCGACCGGACCGGCGGAGGCGGCGGACGGCG
Source organism: Streptomyces sp. XY431 (assembly GCF_001279805.1). NCBI lineage: Bacteria > Bacillati > Actinomycetota > Actinomycetes > Kitasatosporales > Streptomycetaceae > Streptomyces > Streptomyces sp. XY431. Next base: position 31,254 of record NZ_LGDO01000001.1, on the reverse strand, counting down.
GCTCGACCAGCCACTCCGGGTTGCTGCGGTGCCGCCACCACTGCCAGGCGACCAGTCCGCTGGCGATCGCGACCAGGCCGGCCACGGCCAGGCCGGTGGCCCAGCCGCCCCGGCAGGACCGGCGGGCGTTGCGGGCCGCGAGATCGCCGATCTCGGCCGAGGTGACATTGCCGCGCATCGCGGTCAGGGCGGCGGCGCCGCGCATCTGGGCCTCCTGCGCCACCGGGACGACGGCGGCGCGGGCCTCCTCGACGGCTTGCACGACCTTGGGGGCGACGGTGGAGCGGGCCTGGTCGGCGGCCCGGGCGGCGGACAGGCGGGCGGCCAGCGCCTTCTCCTGGGCGCGGTGCAGCGCCTTGAGGGCGCTCTGCTGTGCCTCCGGTGGCAGGCTGGCGAAGGCGTGACCGACCTGGGGGGCGATGTGCCGGTCGTACTGGACGCGCGCGGTGTGGGCGGCCTGGGAGGCCTGCTGCCGGGCGTTGTCCGCGAAGTTGCCGGCCGTCTCACGGGCCGAGTCCAAACGGGTCACGAGAGTCTCTCCTCCTGGTGGCGTCCTATATGCACATATCCACCTGAATGCTGATCATGCATCCGTATTTGTCCGACGGCATGCCGGAGTGGGCCGTACGCGGGGCAACGCTGCGGGGCGCCGGGGTGGGCCGCCGTGCGGCGCGACGGCGCGGTCGGGGGCGCGTGGGCCGGTCGGGCGCGGGTATGGCCGCAGTAGGCTGGCGGTTCCGGCGGGTCCCCGTCGGGAGCGCGCACGCGTCGTCGCAGCAAGTCGCAGCAAGTCGTGGCAGAAGGGGATTGCCGATGCTCCCGGACGAGCCCAGGCCGCCGATCGACCGGACTCCGGGGCCCGAGGGCGGGCCCGGGCCGGCCCGTTGCTACCGGCACCCCGAGCAGGAGACCGGCATCGGCTGTTCGCGCTGCGGCCGGCCGATCTGCCCGCAGTGCATGGTGAACGCCTCGGTGGGCTTCCACTGCCCCGAGTGCGTCCAGGAGGGCGGCCGACAGGTCCGGCGGGCGACCACCCGGTTCGGCGGGCGCACGGCCGGCGGCGACCCCCTGGTCACCAAGGCGCTGATCGGCATCAACCTGGTGGTGTTCGTCCTGGCCGCCTACGTGCTCACGCCGTGGCTGGGCTACGACCTCGAACTGCGCAGCTTCGCCCCCGACCCGTCGTACCCCTTCACCAACGGCGTCGCCGAGGGCCCGGGCCAGTGGTACCGGCTGCTGACCGCCGTCTTCCTGCACACCGCGCCCTGGCACATCGCCACCAACATGCTGGTGCTCTGGGTGCTCGGCCCGCAGCTGGAGGCCGCGCTGGGGCGGATCCGCTTCCTCGCGCTCTACCTGCTCTCCGGGCTGGCCGGCAGCGCCTTCGCGTTCCTGGTGGCCGGCGACTCGATGCGGTCGCTGGGCGCCTCCGGCGCGGTCTTCGGCCTGCTGGGCGCGACCGTGGTGCTGTACCGCCGGGTCCGGGCGCCGCTCGGGCCGATCGTCGCACTGCTGGTGTTCAACCTGATCGTCACCTTCTCGGTGCAGGGCATCGACTGGCGGGCCCACCTCGGCGGGCTGGTCGCCGGGATGCTGACCGCGGCCGGCCTGATGTACGCCCCGCGGGCCCACCGGGCGGCGGTGCAGGGGCTGACGCTGGCGGGGGTGGCGGGCCTGGTGCTGCTGATGCTCCTGGTCGGGACGGCCGCCTACGGCGGGTGATCCGACGCCGCCGGACGGTACGCGTGCGGGTACGACGACCGCACGGTTGTCCACAGCGGGTACGGGGTTGTGCACAGGCGGTGCCGGCCGGTGGGTACGGACGACCGTTCTACGCGTGTCCCGCTGTGCGTATCCAGTATTCGGAGGAGGGCGCGCGGCGGTGCGGAAAGCGCCCCTGGCGCAAGTTATCCACAGGCCCGCAGGACTTTTCCCCACTGTGGATAACCATGTGGATAAACGAGATAAGCGGATAACCGCGAACCCCGGAGCTCCGCACAGCCATGCGGGCGCACCACGAAGCCGCCCCGGGGACGAACCGTACCGGGGCGGCGGTGGAGGAACTCAGGGCCGGGGCCCGAACGTCATTTCCACTGGGTGGAGACGCCGAAGCCCGCCGCGATGAAGCCGAAGCCCACCAGGATGTTCCAGTTCCGCCAGCTCTCGACGGGCCAGCTGCCACTCGTCACGTAATAGGTGACGATCCAGACCAGACCGATCAGGAACATCGCCAACATCAAGGGGGCAACCCAGCCGCGGCCCGAACTGATCTTCACCGTCGCCGTGGTCGGCGGCGTGTAGTCGGACTTCTTGCGGAGTCGGGACTTCGGCACGAGGAGCTCTCCTGTCGATGCGCTGTGACCGCGCAGGGGTTCACGGTGGTGTGGCGGCGTCCGTTAGCGTAGTGGCTCGGCGGGTCCGAAGGAGATAAGGGTACGGTGCCTAATTTGTCGATTCCCCCTCGGCCCGTCCGTACCCGCGCCTCCGGCACCCGAATTGTCGGACGTGCCCTGACCTGCGCCGTCTTCGCGCTCGCCGGACTGCTCTTCTACATCAGCGCGCAGACCGCCCGCGGTACCGATCTGCGCACCGACAACTCGCTGCTCAGCCTCTCCGACGTGATACGGCAGCGCAGCGCCCAGAACCAGCAGTCCCAGGCCCAGCTCGCCGACCTCCAGGACCGGTCCCAGCGGCTCACCGAGCAGCAGGGCAACAGTCCGGCCGACGCCGCCCGGCTGACCGCCCTGGAACAGGCCGCCGCCCTGGAGCCGCTCCAGGGCCCCGGCCTCACCGTCACCCTCAACGACGCCCCGCCGAACGCGACCTCGCGCGTCCCCGGGGTGCGCGAGCCGGACGTCAACGACCTGGTCATCCACCAGCAGGACATCCAGGCCGTGGTCAACGCGCTCTGGCGCGGCGGAGCCGAGGGCGTCCAGGTGATGGACCAGCGGCTGATCTCCACCAGCGCGGTCCGCTGCGTCGGCAACACCCTGCTGCTCCAGGGCCGGGTCTACTCCCCGCCCTACGTGGTCAAGGCGGTCGGGCGGACCGACGCGCTGCGCGCCGCCGTCGACACGGACCCCTCGATCCGCACCTACCAGAAGTACGTGCAGGCCTACGGCCTGGGCTGGAAGCTGCAGGAGAGCGGCGACCTCGCCCTGCCCGGCTACTCGGGCACGGCGGACCTCCGCTCGGCCACCGGCCAGTAGCGGGCCGGTGCGCCGGACCGCTCCCGGGGCCGGGTCTACTCTTGACCCCAGTCCAATACGTCGAGGGAGCACCATGTACGGCTGGATCTGGCGTCATCTGCCGGGGAACATCCTGGTCAAGGCCGCGATCTCGGTGCTCCTCGTGCTGGGACTGGTCTACCTCCTCTTCACCTACGTCTTCCCGTGGGCGGAACCGCTGCTCCCCTTCGGTGACGTCACAGTGGACGGGAACGGCGACGGCGCCGTCGGCTGACCCGACGACCCGCCCCGTCCCGTCCCGGTCCCCGCACCCCTCGGAGAACGCGCGCCCATGACCTCCCGGCCGACCCAGCCCCGCATCCTGGTCGTCGACAACTACGACAGCTTCGTCTTCAACCTGGTCCAGTACCTCTACCAGCTCGGCGCCACCTGCGAGGTGGTCCGCAACGACGAGGTGACCGTCGAGCACGCGGTGCGCCGCTACGGCGACCGGGGCTTCGACGGGGTGCTGCTCTCCCCCGGCCCGGGCGCCCCGGAGGAGGCCGGCGTCTGCATCGAGATGGTGCACCACTGCGCGCGGGCCGGCCTGCCGGTGTTCGGCGTCTGCCTGGGGCTGCAGTCGATCGCGGTGGCCTACGGCGCGGTGGTCGGCCGGGCGCCGGAGCTGCTGCACGGCAAGACCTCGCCGGTCGAGCACGAGGACGGCGGCGTGTTCGCGGGCCTGCCCTCACCGCTCACCGCGACCCGGTACCACTCGCTGGCGGTCGAGCCGGCCACCGTGCCGGACGAGCTGGTGGTCACCGCGCGCACCGGCAGCGGCGTCATCATGGGGCTGCGCCACCGGGACCTCGCGGTGGAGGGCGTGCAGTTCCACCCGGAGTCGGTGCTCACCGAGGGCGGTCACCGGATGCTCGCCAACTGGCTGGCCCAGTGCGGTTACCCGCTGGCCGTCGACCGGTCGGCCGGGCTCGCCCCGGTGATCGGCCGGGGCTGAGCGGCGTGACCGCGGTGCGTCCGGAGGGGCGATACCAGCCGGGGGCGGACCCGGAGGGCGGTGACGCGTACCGCGCCGGGGGGCCGTTCGGGCAGCAGCACGACCCGTACGGGCAGCAGCACCTCCAGGGCGGCCCGTACCAGCAGGCCCCGCAGCAGTACCCGCAGGGCGGCGCGGGGCCGTACCCGCAGGGCGGCGCGGGGCCGTACCCGCAGCAGGACCAGTACGGCCAGTACGGGCAGCAGTCCCACCCGGGCCAGTACGGTCAGCAGCCCCAGCAGCCCCAGCAGCCCCGGCCGGACCAGCAGGGCCAGTACCAGTCCTACGACCCGTACCAGGCCGAGCCGGTCCACCCCGGCCGGGGCCGGGACGGGAGTTCCGGCGCGGACCGGGCCTGGCCGGCGCAGCCCGGGGCCGAGGACGGCTGGGGCGTCTACGAGCCGGCCGCGCCGCCCGTCGCGCCGGTGCCGGCCGAGGCGGTGCTGTCGGCGCCGTCCGCGCCGGACGAGACCGGGACGGTGCTCGCCGCCGCCGAGACGGTCACCATGGCCGCCGTGGCCGGTGAGCGGCAGCCGCCCGCCCCGGGCGGCCGGGCGGAGCGCCGCCGTGCCGCGCAGGGGCGCGGCCGGCGCCGGGCGGGCGGCCGGGCCGCGGCCGGTCCCCGGGCCAAGGAGCCGGCGGCGGTGGTCTTCGCCCGGTTCCTCGGGGAGCTGTGCATCACCCTCGGCCTGGTGATGCTGCTCTTCGTCTCGTACCAGCTCTGGTGGACCAATGTGCAGGCCGACGCGGCCGCCGACGGTGCCCGCAACCGGCTCGAGGAGCAGTTCGACGCGGGCCCGGCCCAGGGCGCCCCGGCGCCGGGACAGCCGGCACCGGACCCGGCCAAACCGGAGACCTTCGAGCCCGGCAAGGGCTTCGCCATCATCCACCTGCCGAAGCTCGGCCAGAAGTTCCCGATCGCCGAGGGCACCGCCAAGGCCCCCGTGCTCGACAAGGGGCTGGTGGGGCACTACTCCGGCACCGGCATGCCGGCCGACAAGGCGGGCAACTTCGCGCTGGCCGCGCACCGCAACACGCACGGCGAGCCGTTCCGCCGGATCAACCAGCTCGGCAAGGGCGACAAGATCGTGGTGGAGACCGCGACCGCGTACTACACCTACGAGGTCACCGGGGGCATCCCGGAGACGCCGCCGTCCAATGTGAGTGTGATCAAGCCGGTGCCGAACGGCGCCGGCTACACCGGTCCCGGCCGGTACATCACGCTGACCACGTGCACCCCGGAGTTCAGCTCCAAGGCGCGCCTGATCGTGTTTGGCAAGATGACCGAGGAAAGGCCGCGCAGCCAGGGCAAGCCGGCCGCCCTCACGGGGGGCTGACCGCGAGCGGGCGACGACAGAGGGAGAGACGTGACCCAGGGGACCGAGCCGGTGGCCGAGGAGGCCGCTCCGTCGTCCGAGCCGGAGCCCGGCGGCGGAGCCCGGCGACGCCGCGGGCGGGGCGGCTGGGCGCTGGCCGTCCTGGGTGTCGTCGGCGAGCTGCTGATCACCCTGGGGCTGGTGCTCGGCCTGTTCGTCACCTACTCGCTGTGGTGGACCGACGTGCTGGCGGACCGTTCCGCCTCGGCGGCCTCGGACCAGCTGCGCGAGTCCTGGGCGGCCGGGGCCCCGGCCGCTCCCCCGTCCGGCACCCCGTCGGCCGGGCCGTCCGCCGCCACCGGTGCCACCGGTGCCACCGGTGCCGCCGCGCCGTCCTACGCGGCGGGTGACGGGATCGGCTTCCTGCACGTCCCGGCGATGGGCCGGGACAACCAGGTGATGATCCGGATGGGCACCGACACGGCGACCCTGGCCGAGGGCGTGGCCGGGGTGTACGAGCAGCCGTACCGCTCGGCGATGCCCTGGGACGAGTCCGGCAACTTCGCGCTGGCCGCGCACCGGGACGGGCACGGGGCGAAGTTCCACGAGCTCGACGCCGTCGGCAAGGGCGACGCGATCGTGGTCGAGACCCGTGACAAGTGGTACGTCTACCGGGTCGACAGCACCCTGCCGGAGACGTCCAAGTACGACACCGGCATCGTCGCCCCGGTGCCGAAGGGCTCCGGGTACACCGGCCCCGGCCGGTACATCACGCTGACCACCTGCACCCCGGTCTACACCTCGCGCTACCGGATGGCGGTCTGGGGGAGCCTGGTGCGGGTGGACGACATGGACGCCGCGCGTACTCCGCCCGCGGAGCTGCGGCAGCGCTGAGGCCCGCGTGAAGGCCCCCGGGGGACGTCCCGGGGGCCTTCAGCGTCTTACGGGCCCTCTCGCCCTCCGTGGGCCTCCGGCGGCCCTGCACGGGGCTGGGAGGTCCTTCGGGGCCCTTCGGGGCCGGAGAGCAGGGAGGCCGCCGCACGGCCCCGGTGAACGCCCGAGGGCCCGTCGACGCGGTGTCGACGGGCCCTCGGGCTCACTGCCGGGAGCAACTCAGCCGGTCGGTCCGGCCCCGAGGGGCTCAGAACCAGGGGAACCAGGGCTTAGTTGTTGGGTCCCCCTTTGGTGTTGCTGGGGGTGGGGAGGCCGGGGATCCCGGGGACGGTCGGTGGGTCGCTCCCTTTGGGCGGATCCACCGCCTTGGTCATCAGCCCGACCGAGGTGTTCGGGTCCACCTGGGTCCCGGCCTGCGGGTTGGAGGCGATCACCGTGGCGTTGGGGTCCTGCGGGCCCTGGACGACGGTGTACTGGAGGCCCATCCCCTGGAGGGTCTTGATGGCCTCCTTGAGCTGGACGTTCTGCAGCGGGGGGACCGAGACCTTCTCCGGCGCCTTGAAGATGGTCAGCGTGATCTTGGTGTTGGCCGGCTGCTTGCCGCCGGCCGGGTTCTGCGAGGCGACCGTGTTGACCTTGGCGGGCTCGTTGGTCGTCTGCGTCTTCGAGGAGTCCACCTGGAAGCCGGCGCTGGTCAGCGCGGCCTCGGCGGCCTCCTTCTGCTGGCCGACCACGCTCGGCACATTGATCTTGGCCTTGCCCTGCGAGACCGTCAGCTTGACCGGGGCGGTCGGGTCGGCGGCGCCACTGGCCGGGTCCTGCGTGAGCACCTGGTCCAGCGGGGCGTTGTCGTCGTCCTTGTAGTCGGTCGTCACATTGGTGAAGCCGGCGTCGGTGAGCGCCTTGACCGCCTGCTCCTTGGACTTGCCGACCACGTTGGGCACGGCGCTCTTGGCCGGACCCGAGGACAGCTGCACGGTGATCGTGGCGGCCTCGGCGACCTGGTTGCCGGCCGTCGGGGTCTGCGTGCAGACCTGGTCCTTCTTCACGTTGGCGTCCGGGCAGGCGATCTTGTCGCCCTCGGTGACCACCAGCTTGGGACCGGCCTGGGCGACGAGCGCCTTGGCCTCGGCCAGGGTCTTGCCGACGAGGCCGGGCGCCGTGATCTTCACGGCCTCCTTCTTGTCCTCGCCGCCCTTCTTGTTGCCGAACATCGCCTGGGCGACGAAGAAGGTGCCGACCAGGACCAGCACGGCGGCGACCGCCAGCACGATCCAGGAGGTGTTGCTCTTCTTCGGCGGCTCCTCGCCGCGTCGGCCGCCACGGCCGTAACCGTCGTCGTAGCCGTCGTTGCCACCGGCCCCGGGGGCGCCGGCGTAGGTCTGGCCGTAGCCGTCGTCGTAGCCGGGCTGGGGCTGGGCGGCGTAGCCGGCCGGAGCGGCCTGCGGCAGGACGGTGGTCGGACCGCCGGGGCCCTGCTGCGGCAGCAGATTGGTCTGGCCGTACGGGTCGTGCTGCGGGTAGCCGTTCTGGTCGTAGCCGTACCCGGCCGCGCCCATGCCGTACGCGGCGGCCTGCTGGGCGGCGGCCACCGGCAGGCCGTCGAGGAAGCGCTCGATGTCGTCGCGCATCTCGTCGGCGCTCTGGTAGCGGTAGTCGCGGTCCTTGGCGAGCGCCTTGAGCACGATCGCGTCGACCTCGGGGCGCACCTCGGGGTCGAAGACGGACGGCGGCTGCGCCTCTTCCCGGACGTGCTGGTAGGCGACCGCGACGGGGGAGTCGCCGACGAACGGCGGGCGCACCGTGAGCAGCTCGTAGAGCAGGCAGCCGGTGGAGTAGAGGTCGGAGCGGGCGTCCACCTGCTCGCCCTTGGCCTGCTCCGGGGAGAGGTACTGGGCGGTGCCGATGACGGCGGAGGTCTGCGTCATCGTCATGCCGGCGTCGCCCATCGCCCGGGCGATGCCGAAGTCCATCACCTTGACGTTGCCCTGGCGGGTGAGCATGACGTTGGCGGGCTTGATGTCGCGGTGCACGATGCCGGCCCGGTGGGAGTACTCCAGGGCCTGGAGGATGCCGATGGTCATCTCCAGCGCGCGCTCCGGCAGCAGCCGGCGGCCGGAGTGCAGCAGCTCCCGCAGCGTGGACCCCTCGACGTACTCCATCACGATGTACGGGATGGAGATGCCGTCGATGTAGTCCTCGCCGGTGTCGTACACGGCGACGATCGCGGGGTGGTTCAGCGACGCCGCGGACTGTGCCTCGCGGCGGAATCGGGCTTGGAAGGACGGATCGCGGGCCATGTCGGCCCGGAGCGTCTTCACGGCGACGGAGCGGCCGAGCCTGGTGTCATGGCCGAGGTACACCTCGGCCATGCCGCCGCGCCCGAGGACGCCGCCGAGCTCGTACCTGCCGCCGAGGCGACGAGGCTCTTCCATAGTTGCGACCCTCTCCCTCACCCGCCGGTGAGGTTGTGACGTAGGTGTCCCCGCACGCTCCCTGTGACGCCGTCCGGGCCCCGGATGGTTCTGCGGTCAGGACCGGTTCGGCACCGCACGGACGGCAACGGGTACACCCGCTGCTGCGGACACGCTACCGGTCGGACCGTACCGGACCCGAGTCGGCCGCAGGCCGATATCAGACCGGTATCCGGACCCGGGGTGCCGATCGTGACATTTCCCTCACCCGCCGCCGGCTCCCGTCACTTGCCGAGGACGGCCTGCATCACGGACTTCGCGATCGGTGCGGCCAGTCGGCCGCCGCTGATCCCGTCGCGGTTGTTGGAGCCGTCCTCGACGACCACCGCGACCGCGACCGTGCGGCCGTCGGAGGCCTTGGCGTAGGAGGTGAACCAGGCGAACGGCAGGCCCGCGTTGCCCTCGCCGTGCTGGGCGGTACCGGTCTTGCCGCCGACGGTGACGCCCGGGATCTTCGCGTTCTTGCCGGTGCCGTTCTCGACCACCGAGACCATCAGGTCCTGCATCTTCTGCGCGGTGGCCGGGCTGATCGGCTGCGAGAACTGCTTCTCGCTGTGCTTCGAGATGGTGGTCAGCGAGGCGGAGCGCTCCTCGGCGACCAGGTACGGCTGCATCAGCGAGCCGTTGTTGGCGATCGCCGCGGAGACCATCGCCATCTGCAGCGGGGTGGCCTGGGTGTCGTGCTGGCCGATCGAGTCCTGCGCGGTGCCGTCCGGGGTGGAGTTGGACGGGAAGACGCTCTTCTCGGACCGGATCGGGGTGTCCACGGTGCTGTTGAAGCCGAACTTCTCGGCCTGCACCCGCATCTTGTCCTTGCCGAGGTCGGCGCCGATCTTGGCGAAGACGGTGTTGCAGGACTGGTCCATGCCGGACTTGATCGTGGCGTTGCCGCACTGCTCCCGGTCGGACTCGTTCTTCAGCACGAAGTTGGTGCCCGGCAGGGTGTACGGGTCCGGGGTCGCGGTCTGGTCGTCGATGTTCTGGTAGAGGCCGTTCTCGAACGCCGCCGAGGCCGTGACCAGCTTGAAGGTCGAGCCGGGCGGGTAGGTCTCGCGCAGCGCCCGGTTGAGCATCGGCTTGTTCGGGTCGGCGTTGAGGTCGGTCCAGGCCTTGGAGTCGGTGGACTCGTTGCCGGCGAAGCTCGCCGGGTCGTAGGACGGCGTGGAGACCAGGGCCAGGATCGCGCCGGTCTTCGGATCGAGCGCGACGACCGCGCCCTTCTTGTTGCCGAGCCCCTCGAAGGCCGCCTTCTGGGCCTTGGAGTTGATCGTGGTGACCACGTCGCCGCCGCGCTTCTGCTCCCCGGTCAGCATGTCCAGGGTGTTGCGGAAGAACAGCCGGTCGTCGCTGCCGGAGAGGACGCCGTCCTCCAGCTGCTCCAGCTGGCTGGCACCGAAGGCCTGCGAGGAGTAGCCGGTGACCGGGGCGTACATCTGCGGGTCCGTCCAGGACCGCTTGTACTTGTAGCGCAGGCCGTCCACGAAGGTGGACTGGGTGATCGGCTGGCCGTCGACGATGATGTTGCCGCGCGGGTAGGCGTAGCGGTCGTAGACCTGCCGCTTGTTGTACTTGTTGCTCGCCCAGGCGTCGGCCTGCACCCCCTGGATCCAGTTGGTGCGCACCATGAGGGCCAGGATCAGCACGAGGCAGAAGATCGAGACCCGGCGGATCGGCTTGTTCACGAGGCGGTGCCCCCCTGGATCTCGGGCGTCGGGGTGGGCTCCACCCCGGGACGGCGGGCGTTGTCGCTGATCTTCAGCAGGATCGCGACCAGTGCCCAGTTGGCGACCACCGAGGACCCGCCCTGGGCGAGGAACGGCATGGTCATACCGGTCAGCGGGATCAGGCCGGTGACACCGCCGGCGACCACGAACACCTGCAGCGCCATCGCGGAGGAGAGCCCGACCGCGAAGAGCTTGCCGAAGGGGTCGCGGGCGGCGACCGCGGTGCGCAGACCGCGCTGGATCAGCAGGGCGTAGAGCATGAAGATCGCCATCATGCCGGTGAGCCCGAGCTCCTCGCCGAAGGAGCCGAGGATGAAGTCGCTCTTGGCGGCGAAGTCGATCAGCCAGGAGCGGCCCTGGCCGAGGCCGGAGCCGGTCACCCCGCCGGAGCCGAGCGCCATCAGTGACTGCCCGATCTGCTCGGTGGCCCCCTGCGGCGGCTTCGGGGCGAAGGCGGCCATCGGGTCGAGCCAGGCGTCGATGCGGGTCTTGACGTGGCTGGCGGTGGAGGCCACCGCGACCGCGCCGCCGACCGACATCAGCAGGCCGACGACGATCCAGCTGGTCCGCTCGGTGGCGACGTAGAGCATCACCACGAACAGGCCGAAGTACAGGAAGGAGGAGCCGAGGTCGTTCTCGAAGATCAGGATCAGCAGGCTGAGCAGCCAGATCACGATGATCGGGCCGAGGTCGCGGCCGCGCGGCAGGTACAGGCCCATGAAACGGCGGCTGGCCAGCGCCAGGGCGTCGCGCTTGACCATCAGGTAGCCGGCGAAGAACACCGTCAGGATGATCTTGGCGAACTCACCGGGCTGGATCGAGAAGGCGCCCATCCGGATCCAGATCTTGGCGCCGAGGTCCTCCTTGCGCTCCGGGAAGAACGCCGGGGCGGCGAGCAGCACCAGGGCCACCGCCATCGAGATGTAGGTGTAGCGCTGCAGGACCCGGTGGTCCTTCAGGAAGACCATCACCACGATGAAGAACGCGATGCCCAGACCCGACCACATCAGCTGGTTGGAGGCGGCCGGGAAGTTGTTGTGCAGCAGCGGCCCGGCCTTGTCCAGCCGCCAGATCATCACCACGCCGAGCCCGTTCAGCAGGGTGGCGATCGGCAGCATCAGCGGGTCCGCGTACGGCGCGAACTTCCGCATCAGCAGGTGCGCGATCAGGGCGAGCGCGCCCATGCCCAGGCCGTAGCCGAGCATCCCGGCGGGCAGCTTGTCGTCCATCGCCAGGCCCACGTTGGCGTACGCCAGGACCGGCAGCAGCACCGCGAACGCCAGCATCGCCAGCTCGGTGTTGCGCCGGTTCGGCGTCGCCTGCGGCGAGATGGTGGTGTTGCGGCGGCGCCGCGAGGACGCGCGGTCGGCCGGCACGCCGGCGGACCGGCTGTTCGGATCGCTGCTCACATCGAAGGTACTCATGCTCCCGCCTCGCTCCGCTCGGCCGGGGCATCCGCCCACACGCGCTTCTCGATAGCTCTGCTGCTTCGCTCACTCAGGTGCCGGCCGCCCCGGGACGGCCGGACGGGCCCGCGCGGGGCGGGCCCGTGTCGGGTCGCCTCCGTCACGACTTCGGGCAGGAGTCGGCGCGCTGCCGCTCCTCGTCGCTCAGGCCGGGCAGGTCGCTCTGCGGGGCCGCCGGGGCCGCGGCACCCTGGCTGGGTGCGACGGGGGCCGGGGCGGTGGTGCTCGGCGTGCTCGGACTCGGGGTGGTCGTGGGGACGCCGGCCGCCGGGGCGCGTCCGGACGCGGACGGGCTGGGCGCGGTGGTCGCCGTTACGAACCCGGCGTGCGTCGCCACGGTTCCGGCGGCGGCCTGCTGGGTCGGCTGACCGGTCGCCGGGGTGCCGCCCGGGGTGGACAGGCTGCCGGCGGTGGCCCGGACGTCGGAGACCTTGCGGCAGAACGCGGCCTGTTCGCCCAGCTTCTTCACCTTGTCGTCGGCGTCGCCGAGGCTGCTCGCCGAGATGGTGTTGGTGACGTGGGTGCGCTGGTCCTGCGGGAGGTACTTGAGCTCGATGTCCTTGTACGGGGTGTGCACCGAGGACAGGCTCAGTCCGGCCAGGCTCTGGTTCACGCCCTGGAAGACCGCGACGTGGTCGCCCTCGGCGCCGACGTAGTACTGGCTCTGGGTCCACTGGTAGCCGAAGAAGCCGCCCGCGCCCAGCAGGCCCACGGTGACCAGGCCGACCAGCGAGAACGCCAGCGCCCGGTTCTTGCGCTTGGGCCGCCGGGGCGCGTCGTCGTAGTCCTCGGTCCCGTGGACCGAGGGCTCGGCGGAGCCGCCCTCCGGGTAGCCGCCGGCCGGGCCGAACCCGGCGTCGGGGTGGCCGGCGCCGTAGCCCTCGGCGGGGCCGAAGGCGCCCTGCGGGCCGCGGCCGAGCCCGGCGGCGCGGCCGGCCGGGGTGTCGCGGATCGACTGGTCCGCGGCGGTCGAGGACGGCGGGGTCTCGGCGACCGCGCCGACCACCACCGGCACGTCGTTGAACCGGCCGCTGAGGGTGTCCGTGGCGCCGACGTCGAGGACGTCCGCGACGATGCAGGTGATGTTGTCCGGGCCGCCGCCGCGCAGCGCGAGCTGGATCAGCTCCTGCACGGTCTGCTCGGGCGAGTAGTAGCTGCCCAGGGTGTCCTGGAGGGTCTGGTGGCTGACCGGGCCGGAGAGGCCGTCGGAGCAGATCAGATAGCGGTCGCCGGCCCGGACCTCGCGGATCGAGAGGTCCGGTTCGACCTGGCCCCGGCCGTCCAGCGCGCGCATCAGCAGCGAGCGCTGCGGGTGGGTCTCGGCCTCCTCCGGAGTGATCCGGCCCTCGTCGACCAGCCGCTGCACCCAGGTGTGGTCCTGGGTGATCTGCACCAGCGAGCCGTCCCGCAGCAGGTAGGCGCGGGAGTCCCCGACGTGGACCAGGCCCATCCGCTGGCCGGTCCAGAGCATCGCGGTGAGGGTGCAGCCCATGCCTTCGAGCTGCGGGTCCTCCTCGACCATCTGCCGGAGCCGGTCGTTGGCGCCCTGGACCGCGTCGCCGAGGAGGGTCAGCAGGTCGGCGCCCGGCACGTCCTCGTCCAGGCGGACGATCGAGCCGAGCACCTCGGAGGAAGCGACCTCACCGGCCGCCGCCCCGCCCATGCCGTCGGCCACGGCCAGCAGCCGCGGGCCGGCATAGCCGGAGTCCTCGTTCCCCTCCCGGATCAGTCCCTTGTGGGAGCCGGCGGCGAAGCGCAGCACCAGGGTCATGCGACCTGTGCCCCCCTCTGGGTCATGGACGGGATGCTGTCCCTCATGCGCTACTACTTCCGCAGTTCGATGACGGTCCTGCCGATACGGATCGGCATGCCCGGCTGGAGCGGGGTCGGCGCGGTCAGGCGCTGACGGTCCAGATAGGTGCCGTTGGTGGAGCCTAGATCCTCCACCGTCCACTGCCCAGTCTGGTCGGGATAGATCCTGGCATGCCGGGAGGACGCGTAGTCGTCGTCCAGCACGATGGTGGAGTCGTGCGCCCGGCCCAGGGTGATGGTCTGGCCCTGCAGCGCGACGGTGGTCCCGGCCAGGGAGCCCTGCACCACGACCAGCTGGGTCGGGGCGCCGCGACGGCGCCCGCCGCCCTGGGTCGGCGGACCGCCGGCCGGGGGCTGGCCCTGCGGGGCCCGCCCGGCCGCACCGGCCGCGGGCGCCGCCGCGGTGGCGCCGCCGCCCCGGCGGGAGGACCGGGGGTTCACCCTGGTCCCGAAGAGGTCGCTGCGGATCACCTGGACCGCGACGATCACGAACAGCCACAGCACGGCCAGGAAGCCCAGCCGCATGACCGTGAGGGTCAGTTCTGACATAACCGCGCCCGCTCTACCCTTCGACCTGTCGGTAGACGATGGTGGTGGAGCCCACGACGATTCGAGAGCCGTCGCGGAGCGTAGCGCGCTGGGTGTGCTGTCCGTCCACCACGATGCCGTTCGTCGACCCCAGGTCCAGCACCATCGAGGGGGTTCCGGGGCGGATCTCGGCGTGCTTGCGGGACACTCCGGGGTCGTCGATGCGGACGTCCGCCTCGGTGGAGCGGCCGAGCACGCAGGCGTTCCCGGAGATCTGGTGGCGGGCGCCGTTCACCTCGATCCAGCGGCGCACCGAGGTGCCGTGGCCGGCGCCCGGGAAGGGGCGCACAGTGCCGCCGGCGGGGGGGGTCGGCGCGGCGGGCGGGGTCGCGGGGGGCGCGGCCGGCGGCGGCGGGGGCGCGGCGTACTGGGCGCCGCCGCCCTGCTGCCACGGCGCGCCGGGGGCCGGAGCGGCCGGCGGGCGGCCGTAGCCGGGCTGGGTCGGCTGCGCGGGGGCCTGCTGCTGCGGCTCCTCCGCGGCGAGGGTGCGGCTGCGCACCCGGTACAGGCCGGTGTCGAGGTCGTCGGCCTTCTCCAGGTTCACCTGCAGCGGGCCCATGAAGGTGTAGCGCTGGGCCTCCGCGTACTCGCGGACCATGCCGGCGAGCTCGTTGCCCAGCTGCCCGGAGTAGGGGCTCAGCCGCTCGTGGTCGTGCGGGCTGAGTTCGACGATGAAGTCGTTGGGCACGACGGTCCGCTCGCGGTTCCAGATGCTCGCGTTGTTGTCGCACTCGCGCTGCAGCGCTCCGGCGATCTCCACGGGCTGGACCTCGGACTTGAACACCTTGGCGAAGGTGCCGTTGACGAGACCCTCAAGTCGCTGCTCGAACTTCTTCAGCACTCCCATGGGGCACCCCCTTCCAGGGTTCGTTCGCCTGCCTGCCGACCGGTTTCCGGGGGGAGCCGGTCGCGCCTACTTGCGGTACTTCCGTACTGATCGTATCCACGCCGGGGCCATCCGTACGGTTCCCGGACCACGTGGTGCCCGGGGGTGGGCTCGGACACACAGGGTGACGCATGCGGGCGGCAGCATGCCAGGGCTACCCGCCCGGCGGGCCCGCCATCCCTCGCTCGCCTGTTCGCCGGGCATCCGTTCGGATGCGCTCCGCCTCCCCCGGGAACGGATTCGGAGGTGACCCGCAGGTCGTGCTACTGTTTTGCATGTCGGAAGGGGCGCCCACCGGGCGGCCCGATCGAAGAAACGCGAAGGCCACATGGTACCGAGCGGATCGGCTGATCGACCGGCAAGCGGTGAAAACACCCATGCGCGGGTGGCGGAATAGGCAGACGCGCTGGATTCAGGTTCCAGTGCCCGAAAGGGCGTGGGGGTTCAACTCCCCCCTCGCGCACAGCGAAGCCCCGCAGATCTTCGGATCTGCGGGGCTTTTTTGTTCCCCGGTGCCGGACCCGGTCCCGCACCGGCGGCGGCGTCCCGGACTCCGGGGCCGGTCCGGGGGCGGCCCGGGGCCCCGGTTCAGGAGGACGGCGCCGGGAGGTCGGCGCGGACCTCGAAGCCGCCGTCCGGGGTCGGGTCGGCGTCGAGCGAGCCGCCGAGCAGCTGGGCGCGTTCGCGCAGGCCGACCAGGCCGTGGCCGCCGCCGGGCAGGATCCGGTCGGGGCGGACCGGCGGGGCGTCGTTGCGCACCTCGACCCGCAGCCGTCGGCCCCGGGCCCGGATCCGGACGTGCACCGCGGCCTGCGGCGCGTACTTGGTGATGTTGGTGAGCGCCTCCTGGACGGTGCGGTAGGCGGCCCGCTCGACCGCCTCCGGCCAGGGGCGGTCGCCCGGGGCGAGCTCGGTGTCGGCGGTCAGTCCGCTCTCCTCGATCAGCCGGGGCAGGTCGGCCAGCCTGGGCTGCGGGGCCAGCGGGGCGCCGGTCCTCGGACCGCCGGCCCGCAGCACGCCGACCATCTGCCGCAGCTCCTCCAGGGTGCGCACGGACAGTTCGCGGATGGTCGCCGCGGCACCCGAGGCCGCCGGGTCGGCGGTGGACACCTGGAGCGCGCCCGCCTGGATGCTGATCAGACTGACCTGGTGCGAGACCACGTCGTGCATCTCCCGGGCGAGCCGGCTGCGCTCCTCGCTGAGCACCCGGTCGGCCAGCAGCCGGCTCTCCCGGGCCTGGCCCCGGGTGAGCTCGTCCAGCCGGGCCGCCAGCTCGCGCCTGGTCCGGGACAGCAGACCGGTGGCGGCCGGGCCCGCCGCGAGCATCACGGACTGGATGGCGTACAGCGCGGTGTCCCGGGTCGGCTCGAAGGACTGCTCGGACAGCGGCCAGTGGAAGAACTCCACCAGCGCGAAGAGCGAGGCGCAGGGGATCACCACCCGGGAGTGGGGGCGTTCGGCCGCCACCGTGTAGACGGCGGTTATCGGGGCGAGCCAGATGTCGTCGAGGTAGCTGCCGGGCATCGTCAGCAGCAGCACGGTGACCGGGAAGCGGCGCCGCCACAGCAGCGCCACGGCGGCCAGGACCGACAGCAGGGTCTGCCAGAGCGGGGCGCCGCGGGCCACCAGGGCGGCGTCCACCAGGGAGTAGACCGCGGGCAGCAGGATCATCAGCCAGGGCGCGGTGAACCCGGCCGGAAGACGTCGTGCGGGAGAGGGGTCGCTCATGCCCCGTCGCTCGGCTTCGGCCGGACCAGCCCGGCCCGGTGGGCGACGACGGCCGCCTGGACCCGGTTGGCGGCGCCGAGCTTGCCGAGGATCGCGCTGATGTGGTCCTTCACCGTGCCGGTGCCGAGGAACAGCCGGTCGGCGATCTCGGCGTTGGACAGGCCCTCGCCCAGCAGCGCCAGCACGTCCAGCTCCCGGCCGGTCAGGGTGCGGGCCAGGGTGGCGGCCTCGGCGTCCGGGCCGCCGCCGTCCACATAGCCGCCGATCACGGTGCGGGTCACGGTCGGGGAGAGGATGTTGCCGCCGGCCGCGAGCACCCGGACGGCGTGCACCAGCTGGTCCGGGGCGGTGTCCTTGAGGAGGAAGCCGGAGGCGCCGGCCCGCAGCGCGGTACCGATGTGCTCCTCGGTGTCGAAGGTGGTCAGCATCGCCACGGCCGGCGGGTCGGGCAGGGCCCGCAGCCGGCGGAGCACCGAGATGCCGTCCAGGTCGGGCATCCGGATGTCGAGCAGCACCACGTGCGGACGCAGCCGCCGGACGCACTCCTCGGTCTGCGCGCCCGAGCAGTCGCCGACCACCTCCAGGTCGGGAGCGGAGCCGACGATGAGGCCCAGCCCGGACCGGACCAGGATCTCGTCGTCCACGATCAGCACGCGGGTGGTGGTGATGGTCCCTCCTCGGTTCGGCGGACGGGTCGGGCCGGTCCGCATGACTGGAACCGAGAGTAGGGCCTGACCGGCGGCTTCGCCGGGCCCGGCCTCCCGGAGCAACCCCGCCGAACGGCGGGGGTGTGAATCCGCTACCTGGTTCACGCGATTCTCACCGATGGTGGGGAACCATGGGAATCGGCTGCCGTTCGGTCGGTCCGCGGCCGGGGGTGGGTGGCCGGCCGGGTCGCGTGCGGATGCGGCCCACCATCTGATCGTTTGGAATTGAGCTGTGTCGTCCACTGTGAAGCCGGAGCCGTCCACCTCCCCCACCGGATCCGGGTCCGGCGCCCTCATGGCGCGCTGGCGCCCCCGGGCCGCGACGGCGACCGTCTGGTACCTGCGGCTGATCGCCCTGCTGAACCTCGTCACCGTGCTCCTGGCGCCGTTCCGGGACCAGGTCGAGACGCACAACGAGGGTGAGTACTTCACCCCCTACCTGATGACCGCCGGGCTGAGCAGCGCGGTGCTCTCGGTCTTCCTGGCGATCGCGATGCGGCGCCGCAAGCGGGCCGCGTGGATCTTCAACACGGCGCTGGCCGGTCTGTTCGCGCTGCTCTACCTGCTCGCCATGACGCTGCCCGGCGGGGGCTTCACCAAGCACCCGCTGAACTATGTTTCCACCGTGCTGACCTGCGGGTTCGTCCTGGCGCTGCTGGTCGGGCGGAAGGAGTTCACCTCCAAGGGCGACAGCTCCAACCCGAAGACCGCCGCCGCCACCTTCGTGGCCGGCCTGGGCTTCGGCGGCGTGGTCGGCGCGGCCCTGGTCGCCCTCACCAACAACCTGCACGGCGCCGCCGACTTCTGGGACACGTTCCGCTACTCGGTCGGCCGGATGATCACCATCACCCCCTCCGAGCACCTGCGCTCCGTCATCGACGCGCCGACCTGGGTGAACGCGGTCATCAACGCCATGGGCGCGGTGCTCTTCCTGCTGGTCCTCTACGTGGCGTTCCGCAGCCCGCGGAACACGGAGCTGCTCACCGCCGAGGACGAGGAGCGGATCCGGGGGCTGCTGGAGAAGCAGGGCGAGCGGGACTCGCTGGGCTACTTCGCGCTGCGCCGGGACAAGGCGGTGATGTTCTCGCCGAGCGGCAAGGCGGCGGTCACCTACCGGGTGGTCGGCGGCGTCTCACTGGCCTCCGGCGACCCGATCGGCGACCCCGAGGCCTGGCCCGGCGCGATCGACGCCTGGCTGACCGAGGCCCGCGAGCACGCCTGGGCGCCGGCCGTGATGGGCGCCTCCGAGGAGGCCGGGGTGATCTACGCCCGGCACGGGCTGGACGCGCTGGAGCTGGGTGACGAGGCGATCGTCGAACTCGACGAGTTCTCGCTGGACGGCCGGGCGATGCGGGTGGTGCGCCAGGCCTACAACCGGGTCAAGCGGGCCGGCTACACGGTGCGGATCCGCCGGCACGAGGAGATCCCCGAGTACGAGATGGCCGAGCTGGTGGCCAAGGCCGACCAGTGGCGCGACGGCGCGACCGAGCGCGGCTTCTCGATGGCGCTGGGCCGGCTCGGCGACCCGGGCGACGGGCGCTGCGTGATGCTGGAGTGCCACGACGGCGAGGGCGAGCTGAAGGCCCTGCTCAGCTTTGTGCCGTGGGGTGCGGACGGGCTCTCGCTGGACCTCATGCGCCGGGCCAGGGACACCGAGAACGGCCTGATGGAGTTCATGGTGATCGAACTCCTGCAGCGCGCCGGTGAGGTGAATCTGGCCAGGGTCTCGCTGAACTTCGCCATGTTCCGTTCCGTTTTCGAGCGGGGCTCGAAGCTCGGGGCGGGGCCGGTGCTGCGGCTCTGGCGTTCCGTTCTCGGCTTCTTCTCGCGCTGGTGGCAGATCGAATCGCTCTACCGGGCCAACGCCAAGTACCGGCCGATCTGGGAGCCGCGGTATCTGCTGTTCGAGAAGAGCAGCGAGATTCCGCGGATCGGCATCGCCAGTGCCCGGGCCGAGGGCTTCATCACCGCACCGAGCCTGCCCGCGCTGTTCCGTCGCCGGCACCAGGGACCGTCCGGCACGGAGCCCCGGGTGCCGGTGGCGGCACAGGACGGGAAGGGGTAGCCCTCCGCCGGGGGGCGGAGGGGGCCGGGCAGCCGTCCGGGGGGATCTCATGGTTGTTTCTCCCCCTTGAGGATGACTCGGATCCGCACAATTGCCGATGTGGATTCGTTAACCGGCTTCTAATGTGGAGGTAGTCGAGAAGGCGCTTGCGCCAACGGGGATTTGGAGAACCGGTTGTGATGCGGAGGACCCACGCGGGGGGCGTGCGAAAGGGGCCGGTGGCTATTGCCAAAGAGGCCGCTGTCGCCGAGTGGGGAACGCTGTTCGGGACGGTCCGGGAGCAGGTCGCGCGGAAGAAGTTCGCGGCCGTCCCACTGGCCACCGCGGCGACCTGTCTGATCCTGCTGTTCAGCATCGTCCAGCACCTTCCGGGCGGCGAGCACTTCGTCACCCGGATCGGCGTGGTCAAGGCGGCGCTGCCGCTGGACGTCTCGCTGCTGCGCACGCCGCTGTCGCTGTACGTGCCGGCCCTGGACCTGCCGGTGTGGGGGGCGCTGGCGCAGGTCTTCGTGGTCTTCGGCATCGCCGAGATCGTGCTCGGCCGGCGGCTGACCCTGGTGGTCGCCTACACCTGCACCCTCGCCGGGACGCTGTTCGCCCGGGTCGGGGTGGCGATCGGCCCGGACCACGTCTTCGGCTTCCCGAAGTGGGTCGCGCACGTGCGGGACACCGGCCCCTCGGCCGCGGTGGTGGCGCTGGCGATCTGCATCGCGTTCCGCTGCCGGGCCTGGTTCACGGCCGGTCTGGTCGTGGCGACGATGGTCGGCGAGGCGGTCGTGCTGCCGAACCTGGCCGGGATGGAGCATGTGGTCGCGGTGATAGCGGCGCTGCTGATCGCGGTCTCGGTGGAGGTGTTCGGGGACTTCTGGCCGCGGGTGCTGGCCGGGGTCGGCGCGGCGGCCGTGGTGTCGACGGCCACCGCCTCGCTGGAGGCGGCGGCCGCGGACGTCCGCCGCCGCACTCCGGCCGGCGCGGCCGTGCCGTAACGGGCCGAACAGTACGTACGAGGAGCCCGCGGACCGTCCGGTCCGCGGGCTCCTGTCGTTCACGGCTTCGCGGTGTTCACCGCGGTCAGAGTGGCAGTTCGAACCAGACGACCTTGCCGACCGCCTTGCGGGCGGTGCCCCAGCGCTCGGCGAGCTTGGTGACCAGGGTGAGGCCGCGGCCGGTCTCGCCGAGTTGTTCGGCGGGCTCCAGCGACGGCAGGTTGTGGTTGTCGTCGCTGACCTCGACCAGCAGCTTGTCCACCCGGATCAGCTGGAGCTGGACCCGGTCCCGGGCCACCCGGACGGCGTTCGTGACCAGCTCGCTGACCAGCAGCACGACGGTGTCGCCGATCGACTCCAGGTGCCAGGCGGCCAGCTGCTCGCGGACCAGGGCGCGGGCCCGGCCGACCTCGCGGTGGTCGACGGTGAGGTCCCAGGTGGCGACCTCGCTCGGCGCGACCCCGTCGAAGCGGGCCACCAGCAGCGCGACGTCGTCCTTGCGGTCGTCGGAGTGCAGCCGGTCCAGGACCACGTCGCAGGCCTCCTCCGGGCTCTGCTGCGGGTCGATCAGATTGCCGCAGAGCGCGGCCAGCCCTGCTCCTATGTCACCGCCCCGCACCTCGACCAGGCCGTCGGTGCAGAGCACCAGCATCGAGCCGTCCACGACGTCGATGGTCTTGGCGACGAACGGCACCCCGCCGACGCCGATCGGGGCGCCGGCCGGGATCTCCAGCAGCTCGCCGGTGCCGTCCGGGTGGACCAGGACCGGTGGCACATGGCCGGCGCTGGCCAGCTCGCAGGTCCGGTTGATCGGGTCGTAGACCGCGTACAGGCAGGTGGCGAGATGGTCGTCGCCGAGCTTGTGGGCCAGGTTGTCCAGATGGCGCAGCAGCTGGCCGGGCGGCAGGTCGAGGGCGGCCAGGGTCTGCATCGCGGTGCGGAAGCGGCCCATCGCGGCGGCCGAGTGGATGCCGTGGCCCATGACGTCGCCGACCACCAGTGCGACCCGGCTGCCGGGCAGCTGGATCGCGTCGAACCAGTCGCCGCCGACCTCGGCCCGGGAGTCGCCGGGCAGGTAGCGGTGGGCGATCTGGACGCCGGGGATCTGCGGCGGGCGGGTCGGGATCATCGAGCGCTGGAGGGTGGTGGCGACCCGGGACTCGGCCCGGTGCAGCCGGGCGTTGTCGAGCGAGAGCGCGGCTCTGGCGGCCAGCTCCTTGAGGGTGGCGGCGTCGCTCTCGTCGAACGGGTCCCGGTCGGGGAGCCGGAGCAGTTTGAGGATGCCGAGCACGGTGCCGCGGGCGGAGAGCGGCACCACCAGCATCGAGCGGCCGGACACCACCGGGACCAGCTCGGGGCCGCCGAGCGCGGCGGCGTAGTCGACCGCGACGTCCCGGGTGACCACCGGGACCAGCACCGGCTGGTTCAGCTGGAGGGCCATGCCGGGCGGGGTGCGGCGGGGCATGGCGACCAGCGAGCCCTCGGCGAGCACGTGGTCCCACTGGCCGGCGGACTCGTTGCGGGCCAGGGCGACCCGGCGGAGCATCGTGTCGTCGTCGGGGCGGGCCGCGGGCAGCTCGGAGTCGGAGATCAGGCCGTCCACGAGGTCGACGCAGGCGAAGTCGGCGACCCGGGGGACGAGCACCCGGCACAGCTCGTGGGCGGTGAAGCCGAGGTCGAGGGTGGTGCCGACCTTGCCACCGACCTCGTTGAGCAGGGCCAGCTGCTCGCCGGCGTGGCCGTTGGTCAGGAACGGGCCGAACCGGCCGGTCTGCGGTCCGGGCGGGACCGCGGCGGCGGGGACGGGGACGGTGATCGCTGCGGCCGGTGCGGCCGGTGCGGTCGGCGGGGCCGGGTCGCCCGGGTGGAGCCGGTGTCCGTTGGCGGACGGTCCGACGGTGGTCTGCTCGATGGTGACGCCTCCTCTCGGCGGGGCCGGGACGCCGCCGGCCGTGAGCTCGCCCCCGGGGCGTTCGGAGCGGGCGGCCCGGTCCGCGGCGGCCGGGGCGGCCGCGGCCTCGCGCTGGGCGGGCAGCGGAGCGGGCGGCGGGGCGGTGGGACGGCGCCCGGGCGCGGACTGCTCGGGCGGGGTCGGCGGACCGAGCCTGGCCGTGCGCTGCTGCGCGGTCGGGTAGCGGCGGCCGATCCCGGCCGCCGCGTGGGCGGCGCCGGCCGCCGGGTCGGCCGGGTGGAGCGGCAGCACGGTGCTCGGGTCGAGCCGCAGGGCCGGCAGTCCGGCCCGGCCGAGTGCGGCGAGCAGCGGCCCGCGGCGCTCGGCGGCGCCGGGCAGCACGGCGGCGAGCGGTCCGGGGACCGGCCGGCCGGCGGCGCCCAGCGCGGCGGAGAGCCGGTGGAAGCCGCCCAGGGCGCCCGGGCCGGCGGCGAACGGCAACTGCCGCTCGCCGAGCGCCAGCCGGGGGCCGGCGGAGCGCAGCGGGCGGGCGTCGGCGGCCAGGGCCAGCAGCCGGCCGGCCGGGCCGTCCAGCGGGTAGGCCCACCAGAGCACGTCCCGCAGGTGCTCCTCGCGGTCGACCACGGGCAGCTGCCCCGCCCAGGCGGCGCCGTCGGAGGTCAGTTCGGCGAGGGTGGTGAAGGTGTCGCGGCGGCGACGGCCGACGGCGCCCGGCCCGGCCTGGCCCGGCACGCTGCGCGGCTCGGCGGCGGGCAGCAGGCCGGCGGCCGGCCGGTCGTGGACGGCCTCGGCGCGGTGTCCGAACAGCTCCTCGGCGGCCCGGCTCCACTGGGCGATCCGCCCCTCGCGGTCGACCAGCACGACGGCGAGCCGGACCAGGGCGACCACCCCCGACGGCTGGTCGCCCGGTGCGGTGCCGGGCTCCGGAGCGGTGCCCGTCGGACGCGGTGTGGAGTTTGGATCGTCCACCATGGATTCGGTCTGCTCCCGCCTGGCCGCCACGCCTGGAGACGGCCGGTTCTCCGGAGGAAGGCATGCTGTGCGGATACCAGCGAAGCACGGACCGGCCGGGACTCGATAGCGAAACGGGGAGATTCCTCGGTATCAGTTGCGTGTCACACGCCGTGCGCCCCTCCGCACTCCCCGTCCGGCCCGCAGGCCGGGCCGGGTACGGGCGGTAGGGTCGCAGCACGGGCCAGGCCGGCCCCGCACCGGACAGCAGGAGACGGAGGCCAGAGGTGACCGCGCAGATCCCCGTCCGCTGGACGGATCCGCAGCAGGGGGAGCTGGAGGAGCGGGTCGAGGCCGCCGAACTCGCCTGGCTGACCATGGACGTCGACGTGCGGACGCTGCGCGTCGAGATCGACAACTTCGCGCTGATCCACCACCAGCTGCTCGGTCCGCTCTACGCCCGGCTGGACGAGCTGGACGCGCTGCTGGCCGAGGCCGTGGCCACCCGTACCGGGCTCCCGGAGGACCTCCGGCGGGCCCACGAGGCGCGGCAGCGGGTGGAGGACATGCCGGACCTGGACGCGCTGTTCGACAGCGTCCAGGCGCAGGAGGACGCCCCGCCGCCGCCCGCGCCGGTCCGGGTGCGTCCCGGCCGGGACGCCCAGCGGATCTACCGCGAGCTGGTGCGCCGGGCCCACCCCGACCTGTCCACCGACCCGGCCGAGCAGGAGCGCCGGGCGGCGTTCCTGGCCCGGGTCAACGAGGCCTACGCGTACGGCGACACCGGCGCCCTGGAGACGCTGTCCGCCGAGTGGTCCACCGCGCCCGAGGCCGCGCCCGCGACCGACTCCCCCGACCGGCTCGGCTGGCTGCGCCGCCGACTGGAGTGGCTGACCGGGCGGATCGGCGAGCTGGCCGCCGAGCAGGTCCGGCTGGAGCGCAGCGCGATGGGCGAACTGCTCGCGCTGGCCCCGCAGGACCCGGACGGGCTGCTGGCCGAGCTGGCCGAGCAGCTGCTGGCCAGGGCCGCCGCCCAGCAGGCCGAGCTGGAAGGGCTGCTCGGCGGCCGTCCGGTGGGGGACAATGACGGCGCCGATCCCGAAGCCCAGGAGAACCAGACGATGTTCGCGCAGATCCCCACCATCGACGCCGCCGCCGTGCCCGCCGACGCCGCCCTGCTGGACGTCCGGGAGCAGGACGAATGGGACGCCGGACACGTGGCGGGCGCGCTGCACATCCCGATCGGCGAGGTCGTCGCCCGGCTCGGCGAGCTGCCGGACGAGAAGCTGTACGTGCTCTGCCGGGTCGGCGGGCGCTCCGCGCAGGTCGTCCAGTACCTGGTGCAGAACGGCCGGGAGGCGGTCAACGTGGACGGCGGGATGTACGCCTGGGACGGCGCCGGCCGCCCGATGGTGAGCAGCGGCGGGCAGGACGCCTTCGTCCTGTAGGGCGTCTCCGAGGGGGAACGGACGACGGGGGGAAGCATGAGCGGGGGGAGCGGGACGCGGCCGGCCGGGGCCGAGGAGGTGCCGGCCGAGGTCGCCGCCGCGCTCGCGGCGCTGCGGCGCTCGGTGCTGCTGCTGTCGGGGGCGACGCTGGTGGTCGAGCTGGTCGGCCAGCTGCTGCTGGCGGCGGGCCGCTCGACGGCGGCCATCGTGGCCGCCGCGGCCGGCGGGCTGCTGCTGCTGATCGCCGTGCCGGTGCTGCGCCGGCGGCGGCGGGCGGTGCTCGCGGCCCGGGCGGCGGTGCCGGAGCCGGCGGCGGTGCCGGAGCGGACCGGCTGACGCCGGGGGGATCCGTCCGGCCCGGGGAGTAGGGCAGGATGGGCGCGCGACCGGGCCGGCGCGGTGCCGGCCCCACCCGTCCCCGGGGGAGTTCATGGCCGAGAGTACGGACCCGCCGCCCGTCGGCCGGCCCTGGTCGACGCCCGCGCGGGTCGTCCTGGGCGTGGCCGGAGCCCTGCTGACCGGCACCACCGGGCTCTTCCTCGGCGCGGTCTTCCTGCATGTGGCGCCCGCCAATTCGCTGTCCCGGGAGTACCGGGAGCAGGTGGACGGCCTGATCTATCCGGAGTTCGAGCAGAACTGGAAGCTGTTCGCGCCCAATCCGCTGCAGCAGAACATCGCCGTGGACGCCCGGGTGCGCACCGGGTCGCCGGACGGGGAGGCGCGGATCCACGAGTGGGTCGGGCTGACCGCGCAGGACATCGCCGCGATCCGGGGCAATCCGGCGCCCAGCCACGCGGACCAGAACCTGCTGCGGCGCGCGTGGGACTTCTACGACGGCTCGCACAGCGCCCAGGACGAGTCGACGACCAATCCGCGCGGCCGGCTCGCCGAGGAGTACCTGAAGCGGATCGCGGTGCAGCGGATCGGCCCGAGCGTGGAGGGGCGGCCGGTGGTGGCGGTCGAGCTGCGGGTGACCACTACGACGGTCGCGCCGCCGGAGTGGAGCGAGGAGGCGGCGCCCGCCGCGCCGAAGGTGCGGGAGCTGCCCTGGTGGCCGGTGAAGGCCGGGGACCTGCGGGGGCTGCGGTGAGCGGGGCGGTGCCCGGCGGAGCGGGCGAGGTGACCGACGTGACCGACCTGACCGGCACGGCCGCCGCGGCCGCCGTGGCCGATGTGGCCGCCGCGGCCGATGTGGCCGGTCCTGCCGGTCCGGCCGGGGAGACGGTCGGGGGCGCGGCTGTGGCGGCGGTCGCGGCCGCGGTGGTGGCTGGGATCCCCCGGCAGCCCGGCCCGGAGGCGGCCGCCGCACCCGCCGGTACTCGGCGGACCGGACCGGCCGGGCTCGCCGGGCGGGCGGTCGCGGTGTTCACCGGGCGGGTGCTCGGGCAGTACCAGGCGGCGACGGTGCGGATCGGCTTCGGGCTGGTCTGGCTGGCCTACCTGCTCCGGGAGTGGCCCAACCGGCGGCTGCTGTACGGCGACACCTCGCCCTGGTCGACCGACCTGGCCCAGCAACTGCTGGCCGACAACCGGGCGCTGACCGTGCTGCCCTGGTTCGGCGGGCGGCCCTGGTTCGAGCTGGTCTACCACCTGGCGGTGCTGGCCGCGCTCGCCGTCCTGCTCGGCTGGCGGACCAGGGCGAGCACGGTGCTGTTCCTGGTCACCGTGCTGTCGCTGCAGAACCGCAACGTCTTCCTCGGCGACGGCGGCGACAACATCGTCCACCTGATGGCGATCTACCTGGTCTTCACCCGGTGCGCCGAGGTGTGGTCGCTGGACGCCCGCCGGGGGGAGTCCGGGCGGAGCGGGGTGCCGCTCTGGACGCTGCTCGGAGCGCTGCTGCTGGTCTGTCAGCTGGGCGGTTTCGCCGGGACGAGCCTGGACTGGACCACCCCGGGGTTCCCGTACGTCGGCTGGGCGCCGCTGTTCTGGGGGCTGTGGGCGGTGGCCGGGCTGTGGTGGCTGGCCGAACGGCTGGCGCCGGAGGGCGAGACCCGGGCGGTGCTGGACGCGCTGGCGACCATGGTGCACAACTGCGCGATGCTGGTGATCGCCGTCGAGGTGGTGCTGATCTACGCCACGGCCGGCTGGTACAAGGTGCAGGGCTCGCGCTGGCAGGACGGCACCGCGCTGTACTACCCGCTGCACCTGGACTACTTCACGCCCTGGCCGGGGCTGTCCGGGCTGGTCGGCGGGGCGCTGCTGCCGGTGTTCCTGATCTCCTACGGGACGGTGCTGCTCCAGGTCGGCTTCCCGTTCACCCTGGTCGACCGGAGGGTCAAGAACGCGCTGCTGGTGGTGATGATGGCCGAGCACATCGGGATCGCCGTACTGCTCGGGCTGCCGGTGTTCTCGCTGGCGATGATCGCGGCGGACGCGGTCTTCCTGCCGACGGCGGCGCTGTGCTGGGTCGGGGCGCGGGTCGCGCGGATCCGGCCGCGGAGGGCACCACTAAGCTGACCGCTATGTCCTGGTTCGCCGCACTTCGAGACACCGCGCGGACCGGACTGACCGTCGACCGGGCGCTCACCGACCCCAAACGGGCGGTGCGCGGGGCGGTCGCCGTCGCCCTGGTGCTCTTCCCGACCCTGGCCCTCGGCGACGCCCGGCTCGCCACCTCCGCCGCGATGGGCGCGTTCATCGCCGGCACCGCGACCTTCCAGCGCAGCTTCCGGCCCCGCGCCACCCTCGCCGTCGCCGCCGGGACCGGACTCGGCATCAGCACCTTCCTCGGCTACCTGGCGGTCGGAGTGCCCGGAGCCTTCCCGGTGCTGCTCGCGGTCTGGGCCTTCGGCGCCGGACTCACCTGGGCGATCGGGCCGACCGCCGGAATCGTCGCCGCCAACACCCTCTCGGTGATGCTGATCGTGGTCCAGCTGCCCGTCAGCCCGCTCACCGCGCTCGGCCACGGACTGGTCTGCGCGCTCGGCGGCGTCGTCCAGGCACTGGTCATCACCGTCTGGCCGATCGGCAGCTGGACCGCCCAGCGCGAGGCGCTCGCCGACACCTACGCCGAACTCGCCGACTACGCCCGGCGGCTGCGCCAGGACCCGACCGCGCACATCGACCCGGCCCCGTTCATGACGGCCCGGCACGCCGCCGCGCTCACCCCCTGGCAGGACCGCAACCGCCCGCCCGAGCTGCGCGGCCTGCGCGGCCTCGCCGAACGGATCAGGCCCACCCTGGCGGCGATCGCCGACCCCAAGGTCGGCGCCCCCGAGGAGGGACCCGAACGTGACCGGGCCCGCGAGGTACTGGCGGCCGCCGCCGAGGCGATGGACGCCCTGGCCCGGGCGATCCGCACCGGCGACCCGCTCCGGCTGCCGTCCTCCGCCCCGGCCCTCACCCTGGTCGCCCGGACCGAGGGCCCGGAACTGCGCGGCGCCGCCCGCCGCGCCGCGCGCCGACTGGCCGGGCTGCTCCGCGGCGCCGCCGACGCGCTCGACCGGGGCGCCGAGGACACCATCGACACCCCCGTCGTCCAGCCCGGCGGGACGCTGCGCAAGCCGCCGCTGATCAAGATGCTGCCGACGGCACTGCGCGCGGTGCGGCGGCAGTTCCGGCCGCACTCGGCGGTCTTCCAGCACGCCGTCCGGCTGGCCGCAGTGGTCACCGCCGCCTATCTGCTGGCCCGGCTGGCCGGCTTCGAGCACGGCTACTGGGCGCCGATGACCGCCGCCATGGTGATGCGCCCCGACTTCGCCCAGACCTACAGCCGGGGCGTGGCCCGGCTGGCCGGGACGTCGGCCGGGGTGGCGGTCTCCACCCTGGTGGTGCAGCTGGCGCGGCCCGGGGAGTGGGTGCTGGCCGCACTCGCCGTGCTCTCGATCGGCGGCGCCTATCTGACCTTCCGCACCGGCTACGCCGTGATCACCGCCTGCATCTCCTCCTACGCGGTCTTCCTGCTCGGGCTCCAGGAGGGGAACCCGCTGGTCACCGCCGTGGAACGGGTCGGCCTCACCATGCTCGGCGGCTCGCTGGCCCTGCTCGTCTACGCGCTCTTCCCGACCTGGCAGACCGCCAGGCTCGGCGAGCGGCTGGCCGAGTGGCTGGCCGCCGCCGGGCGGTACACGGCCGAGGCGCTCGCCGTCTACGAGCGGCCGGCCGCCCCGCGCGGGCGGGAGGTGCGCGGGGCACTGCTGGACTCCCGGGAGGCGCGCTCGGAACTGCTCCAGGCGATGCAGCGGGCCGACGCCGAACCCGGCCGGCACGCCTCCGGCCTGCCCGGGGTCAGCCGCCGCCAGCTGGACCGGGCCCGGGCGGCGGTCGGCCACCTCGGGCGGGTCGCCGTCCTGCTGGAGGCCCATCTGCCCGCCCCCGACGCCGAGCCGGTGCCGGGGGCGGCCGAGTTCGCCGAGGAACTGCGGCTGGCCACCGCGCTGGCGGCGGGCGCGCTGCTGACCGGGCAGCCGGTGGACTTCGGCGCCGTCCGGGAGGCCCAGGAGCGGCTGGAGCGGCGGCTCTCCGACGCGCCGCCCGGGGTGCAGCGGGACGTGGTGCGGGCCGGGACCAGGCTGCTGCTGCAGGCGTTGAAGGACCTGGAGCGGGCGCTGCGGGGCGGCGGCACGGTCGGCTCCGCCGAGCGGCGCGAGCCGGAGCCGACCGGGCGTTAGGGCCCGGTTCGGCGGGTCGGTGGGGTCCGGCTCGGCGGGCCGCGGTGGGGTCCGGTTCGCGCCGCGTGGCGGTCAGGAGGCTGCTGCGAGCCGCCCAGGACGCCGGGCAGTTGCGCACGGACGTCGGAATGGGCGACCTGGTGCTGCTCTGCGTCCGGGTCTCCCGCCCGCTCCCGGGCGGTCTGGCCGCCCTGGACGCCGGCGGCGCGCTCGTCCACCGGCACCTGGACCTCGCACTGGCCGGGCTGCGGCCCGGAGCGTCCGACGGGGAGCCCGGCGAACCGCTCACCTTCGACCAGGTGATCGCCGCCGCCGGTCGGCCGGGCGAGCCCGTGGTGGCAGAGTGGGCGGGATGAACGAGGAACTGCTGCGCGCCTGGCGGACCGGCGCCGAGGAGCCCGGTGCCGTCCTGCTGGACGGCTTCCACCCGCTGAAGCACGCGCTGCGGTTCGGCGGCGCCGTCCGGCAGGTGCTGACCGCCGACCGGGCCGCGCTGCTGGCACTGGCCGCCGAACTGGCCCCGGACGTCGCCCCGGCGCTGGACGCCCTGGCCGTCGAGCTGCCGGAGGCCGCGCTGCGCACGCTCGCACCCCGGTTGAGCCCGACCGGCGTGGTCGCCCTGGCAATGCGCCCCACCGCCGAGGCCAACCGCGCCGCGCTGGCCGTCCGGCCCCGGTCGGCGCCCGTCGTCCTGCTGGAGAACCCGCGCAACCTGGGCAACGTGGGCGCCGTGATCCGGCTGGCGGCCGGCTTCGGTGCGGCCGGCGTGGTCACCACCGGCGAACTGGACCCCTGGCACCCCGCCGTGCTGCGCGGCAGCGCGGGCCTGCACTTCGCCACCGCCGTCGAGCGGCTGACCCTGCCGGAGCTGCCGGCCGGTCCGCTCCATGTGCTCGACCCCGAGGGCACCGACATCCGGGAGACGGCCTTCCCGGACGACGCGGTGCTCGCCTTCGGCACCGAGCGGCACGGCGTCTCGGCGGAGTTGCGGGCGCGGGCCGACCGGCTGGTCGCGGTGCCGATGCGGCCCGGGGTCTCCAGCTTCAACCTGGCGACCAGCGTGGCGATGGGGCTGTTCCACTGGATGTCGGGGCGCCCGCCCGGCGGCGCGGTCTGACCCGGTCTCGGGTCAGGAGGCCGGGCCGGGCGGGTCAGGAGAACAGCGCCCGCCAGGTGTCCGGCCCGGGGTAGCCGTCGGCCTCGGCGCCGCTCCAGCCCATCGCCTCCTGGAACGCCCGCACATTGCTCCGGTCGGCATCCGTCCAGCGCGGGCCCGGGCCCTCGGTGTAGGCGGCGCCGAAGCCCTTGCGGACCAGCTGACCGCCGAGCCGCTCGACCTGGTCGCCCACCACGCCGGGGCCGAAGGCACCGGGGCCGGGGAAGGCCGGCGAGCTACTGCCGGGCGGTGAGGACGGGGACGGGGACGGTGACGGCGACGGGGGCGGTGGTGAGGAGGGCGGGGG